>NZ_PIGG01000004.1 GCF_002924445.1 Minwuia thermotolerans | reverse complement strand
TGTTAACCGACACTTGATTCTGGAGTGATCCGGGACTTTCCGGGACGAGGCGGGACTATGCGGGACGGCGCGGAAAACCGGGGCTCCTGCATGGGGAGGTGTCAGGCGTCGTTCATGGCGTCTGAATCCGGAGTGGCGGTCGATCCGAGGAATCTCGCCAGTTGAAACCGGAATCGCGCGGCAGGCAATGAGCGGCCTATCAGACGTCAATTAGAGCGCCCCGAGAGGGCCATTAGATGAGCCTGCCAATCCAGCGGACACGACCGGCGACGTGGACCTGGTCGAGCTCGCCCGCGCCGATGGTCTGCTCAACATAGGCGGGATTGTCGGACTTCACCGAAACGCCGCCGGTGAAGAAGCGCTGGATGCGCTTGACCACCAGATTGCCGGCCATGGCGATGACGTAGATGGCGTCGTCGCGGAAGTGGTCGATCGAGGTGTCGATCAGCAGCAGGTCTCCGGAGCGGATGACCGGCTCCATGGAATCGCCGGCGGCCGTGATCAGGACCAGGTGGTCCGGGTCGGCGCGGAGCGCCTGGCGCACCCATTTCCGCTGGAAGGCCATGTAATCCACGACGTTTTCCTGATCGGAGAACATGCCGGGCCCGGCCGAGGCCTCGACATCGTAGCGGGGAATCATGACGAATCCAGGTTCCAGGCCGTTGGCGCTGCCCACGCCGTTCTCGATCGCCTTCACGCGTTCCCGGATGTCGGCGAGCTGGGTTTGTGTGTGGTTCTGCTGCTGGGCTGGCGGCTCGTCTGGCCGCATGGGCCCTTCGCCATAGGTGAGCCATTCGAGCCGGAATCCTGTGGCCTTAGCAATCTCGCCCAGCGCAATTGCCGAGGGCGTCGTACCGGTCTTGTAGCTCTGGAGACTGCGGACCTTCACGCCAGACCGGTCGTTAACAGCCTTGTCGCCGCCTGCGCATGATATTGCGTACCGAATCCGCTCCTGCATTTCGGAGTTCGGCCCCGGAACTGCGAAATCCGCTTCGTTCTTAACAGACATTTTCGTTGTTCCCGCAAGTGAATGATATTGCGGAGAAAATCCAAAATTGCATGATCATGCGCTCTATCTTGAACTACGAAGCGCGAAATTATGTTGATAGAAGCCCATAATTTTGCGTACCCTCGTCTCAGTTGCGATGCGCATAGCGCGAACAAAGCCGGCCTGGCGGGGCCGGCGATCGGACAGAGAGACGGATGGCCCAGAAGGCAAGGAACGCAGACCCGAACGACATCATGGCCGAGATCCGCAAGCGGATCGGGTCCATGTCGGAACTCGCGCGCCGTCACGGCGTCTCGACCTCGACGATCCGCTGCGCCACCCGCAGGCCGCAGCCGACCGGCAACCGCATCATCGCCGAGTTCCTGGGCCGGAGCGTGCACGAACTCTGGCCCGAATGGTTCGACGCCGACGGCAACCGCCGTCTCTCCAGCCTGAACCGTAGCGCCGGGCGCGGCCGGAGTCAGTGTCAAAAGCGGGAGGCGGCGTAGACATGGGCGCCCGCACCAAGCTCCGCCCGACGACGCTATCCAAGCATGAAGCGCAGCTGGCCCAGTGCTCCGGCAAGAAGCGCTTTCCGAATGGCACCCTCGCGCACCGCGCCCTCAAGGGCCGCCGGAAGATCAAGGGCCGCGAGGCCTATCGCTGCGAATTCTGCGGCGGCTGGCACCTCGGCGTCTCGAGTACCGCGCCATGACCGGTCTCGTCCTGAAGCGCATCCCCGTCGCCGACATCCTTGTCGGGCGCCGCATCCGTCCCGTCGACCGGCGGGCGCTCGGGCCTCTCAAGGCGGACATCGAGGTCCACGGACTTCGCAACCCGATCGAAGTCGGCCAGGAGGAGGGAGGGCGCTGGCGCCTGGTTGCCGGCCTGCACCGGCTGACCGCGGTCCAGGAACTCGGCCACGAAGAGATCGACGTGCTCGTCTGCGAGGACGACGCCAATGCCCGGCGCGAGCGCGAGCTGATGGAGAACCTCTGCCGCATCGAGCTCTCCGCGCTGGAGCGGTGCCAGTTCCTGCACCAGCTGAAGTGTCTTTTCCAGGAGCGCACTCACGCCCGGCACGGCGGCGACCGGCGGAGCGATCACGCGACCAATGTGCCACGGTTGGCAGATTGGTATCGCTCCGTCGCGCTGCGGGCGAGTTGCAGCGCCAGAACCGTCCAGCGCCAGGCGCTGATCGGCCACGACCTGGACGAGCTCGCCGCCGACAGGCTGCGCGGCACCCCGTTCGAGGACAGCCAGCGGGAGCTGGAGTCGCTGTCGCGGCTGGAACCGCGGAAGCAACAGCGCGTCGCGCTGTTGCTGACGGCCGAGGACGAGGCCGCCCGCGCGGCGAGCGTGGCCGACGCCCTGGCGAAGGTCGATGGCGAGACCGAAGCGCCCGAGGCGAAGACGCCGACCAGCCGCATGTGGAATCTATGGAACCGGGCCTCGGCCGACGAGCGGCGCGCCTTCGTCGCCGAGCTGGACGAGGACGAGCTGGCCGACGCCGTCGCCGCCCGCGGCTACCGTCTGGAGCGCATCTGATGGCGCGGCGCCGGGATGGTCAGACGCTGGACCTGTTCGAATGGGAGCCGCCCAAGCTGGTGGCGCGCTATGACGAGCAGCGCGTCCGCGCCGCCGACCTCAGGATCAGGATCGCGCGGGCCATTTCCGAGACGCTGAACGACTGCGAATTCGACCGCAGCGAGGTGGCCAAGGCCATGTCGGAGTGGCTCGGCGAGGCCGTCAGCAAGTCGACGCTCGACGCCTATGCCAGCCCGGCGAAGGAAGAACACACGATCAGCTTCCTGCGTCTGATGGCGCTGGTCCACGTCACCGGCGACCGGCGGCTGCTGCAGATCGCGGCGGAGCCGTTGGGCTGGTCGGTGATCGAGGACCGCTGGCTGCCCTGGGTCGAAGTGGGCCAGCTGGCCGACGCCAAGGAAGACCTGGACCGCCACTACGACATGGCGCGCCGCCTCGCCCGAAAGGGCATCCGCTGATGAAGGACTGGTGGACAGCGGCCGAGCTGGCGGAGGCAGGGCTGAGTGGTCTGCCGACCACTGTTCGCGCGATCCAGCTGATGGCCAGGCGGGAGTGCTGGGCCGACCGGCGGAGGGTCGCCGGCGACCCTTTGGCCCGGAAGCGCAGGGGCCGCGGCGGGGGCATGGAGTACCACCGCAGCGTTCTGCCCGAGCGGGCGCAGATGGCCATCGCGAAGGCCGCGCTGGCCGCGCCCGTCGACACGGCCGCGCCGACGGCGCCCGGATCGACGGCCGAGCGGGTCGACTGGAGCTGGTTCGAGAGCCTGCCTGACAGCCGGAAGCGCAAGGCGCGGGAACGGCTGAAGGTCCTGGAGGAGATCGAGGCGCTGAAACGCGGCGGCATGTCGAAGAACAACGCCGTCTGCGCCGTCGCCAACGCCCACAAGGTCGGCAAGTCGGCGGTCTATGACTGGTTCCGTCTCGTGGCAGGTCTCGATCGCGCCGACTGGCTGCCGGCGCTGGCGCCGAAGCACACCGGCCGGACGAAGACCGCCGGATGCGATCCGCGCGCCTGGGAGTTTCTGAAGGCCGACTATCTCCGACTGTCGCAGCCGAGTTTCGAGACCTGCTACCAGCGGCTGGAGCTCGCCGCCGGCGAACATGGCTGGACCATCCCGGCGAAGCGGACCCTGCAACGGCGCCTCGAGAACGAAATCCCGCGACCGGTGCAGGTGCTGCTGCGCGAGGGCTATGACGCCCTGCACCGGCTCTACCCGCCGCAGGAGCGCGACCGCTCCTTGTTCCACGCCCTGGAAGCGGTGAACGCGGACGGCCACAAGTGGGACGTCTTCGTGCGGTGGTACGACGGCAGAATCGTGCGGCCGATGATGGTCGCCATCCAGGACCTCTATTCCGGCGCCCTCCTGAGCTGGCGCTTCGATGTCAGCGAGAACGCCGACACGGTGCGGCTCGCCTTCGGCGACGTCTTCCGCAAGTACGGCATTCCCGATCGCGTCTGGCTGGACAATGGCCGGGGCTTCGCCTCGAAGTGGATCACCGGCGGCACGCCCAACCGCTACCGCTTCAAGGTGAAGCCCGAGGAGCCCGCCGGCGTGCTGACGGCGCTCGGCATGGAAATCCACTGGACCCGCCCCTACAGCGGCCAATCGAAGCCGATCGAGCGCGCCTTCAAAGACCTCTGCGATTCCATCGCGAAGCATCCCGCCTTCGAGGGCGCCTATACCGGCAATCGCCCCGACGCGAAGCCCGAGAACTACGGCTCGAAGGCGGTACCGGTGGAGACTTTCATCGAGACCGTCGAGCAGGGCATCCGTCTGCACAACACGCGGCCAGGCCGCAACACGCGGGTCTGCCGCCGGAAGCTCAGCTTCGAGGAGGCGTTCCGACAGAGCTACAGCCAGTCGCTGATACGGAAGGCGACGCCGGAGCAGCTGCGCATGTGCATGCTCGCCGCCGAGAAGGTCCGCGCCGACCGTGAGTCCGGCTCCATCCGGCTGCTGGGCAACCGCTACTGGTCCGAGGCTCTGGTCGAACACGCCGGCGAGGCCCTGACCGTCCGCTTCGACCCCGATCATCTCCACGACGGCATCACCGTCTATCGCCTGGACGGGCAGATGATCGCCGAGGCCGCGTGCCTGGAGGCCGCCGGCTTCGCCGACACGGGCCAGGCGCGCGACCACAACCGCAAACGCAGCGCCTTCAAGCGCGCGACCAGGGAAGCGGCGGAAATCGAGAAGTCGCTCTCGCTGGAGGAGTACGCGCGGCTGCTGCCCGACGTGGACGAGCCGGTAGCGCCCGAGGCCCCGGCAATCCGTCTGGTCGCGAATGGCAGCCAGGCGGCCGCGGCGGCGCCGGCGGAGGAACAGGATTTCGATTTCGACGAGGCGTTCGCCCGGACGATGGCGCAGGAGCGCCGTCACCTCCGGCTGATCGAGGAGTAGGGGCGGGCGGCCGCGCCACGGCCATCCCGCCCCTGAGCAACAACTGCACAAGCGAAAGGCTACAGCATGAACGCTCCCAAGGACCAGACCCTTACAGACGCCGAGATCGAGGCGATCCGCGCCGAGGCGAAGAAGCTGATCGCGGACGAGAACCTTTCTCACGCCTCAGCCGCCCGGGACGCCGGCATTGCTGCGCCGACCATGAGCGCCTGGCTGTCGGGCACCTATACCGGCCGGAACGACAATGTCGCCGGCAAGGTGCAGCTCTGGCTTGCTTCCCGCGAGGAACGCAAACGCGCCCGTTCGTCCCTGCCGCAGGCGCCGATGTTCGTGAAAACCCGGACCGCTTCGAGTGTCACCGACGTCCTGCAATGGGCGCAAATCGGGCCGGACATCGTCGTCGTCGCCGGCGGCGCCGGTATCGGCAAGACCACGGCCTGCGGGCATTACGCCGGGACGAACCCGAATGTCTGGATGGCGACCATGCAGCCGTCGACGGCAAACGTCTATCCGATGCTCCAGGTCATCGCCCAGGCCCTGCAGCTGACCGAGAAGAGCCCGACGAAGCTGCCCGAGGCCATCGGCGCCCGGGTGCGCGACACGGGCGGGCTGCTGATCGTCGACGAAGCCCAGCACCTGGTCTCCAAGGCGCTCGACCAGCTCCGCTCGCTCCACGACCTCTACGGCGTCGGTATCGCGCTGGTGGGCAACGAGAGTGTCTACGGCCGGCTGCAGGGCGAGGGCCGGCGGCCGGAGTTCGCGCAGCTGTTCAGCCGGATCGGCATGCGGTTCACGCGAGGCAAGCCCTGGCCGGAAGACGTCTGCGAACTGATCGGCGCCTGGAAGGTCACCGACCCGGACACGGTCCGGCTGCTGAAGGCGGTCGCCACCAAGCCGGGCGCGCTCCGCGGCATGACCAAGGTGCTGCGCATCGCGAGCGCCTTTGCCAACAGCAAGGGGGAGCCGCTCAACGTCACCCACGTCAGCGCCGCCTGGAAGCGGCTCTCCGAGGATGGAGGCGACAATGCTCAGCACTGACCTGCAACACCATGTCGACCAGCTCCGCGACCTGATGCGGAGCGGCGAGCTCACCGAGGAGCGGCTTCAGTATGCGCTGCTCGGCTTCGAGGAGACGATCGAACGGGTCGCCGAACTGGAGCTGATGCGGGTGGTCGCCGAGCCCGCACAGCACGCCCTTGGCGGCTCGACCGTCCGCGTCTGCCGGCCCGGCGAAGTCCCGCCGCCGGCCGGCTATCGCGAGGCCGCGCCGCAACAGATCGACGGCTTCGGCGAGGTGGCGAGCTTCGAGCCCGACCCGACGCAGCCGGTGGTGCGCCTGGAAGACTTCAGGGGGCGGCGATGAACGCCATTGCCGCCAACCAGTTCGAAAGCCGGATGCTGCAGGTCGCGGAACGGACCGCCGAGGCTTGCGGCGTGACGGTCGAGGCGATGATGAGCGAGGCCCGGAACAGGGAGACCTCGCAGGCCCGGCACATTGCCGCCTATCTCATCTACCGGCGCCTGGGCAAATCCTCATCTCAGATCGGCCGGTTCTTCGGGCGCGATCACACCAGCATCCTGCACGGCATTCGCAAGACCGAGCACGCGCTCAGGACGCAGCCGGACGTCGCCAAGGTCGTCCAGGGGATAAACGCGGATTTCGCTCTCGAGGATTTCGAAGTGTTGCGCGAGGCCGGCCGCGCCGACCGCGAGCGCCTGATCTGGCGGCTGGAGAAGCTGGCCGACGGGATCGAACGCACCCTCCAACAGCTGCGCGAGGAGCTCTGCGATGAGACGCCGTAGCCACCTCCGCCGCTTCATCCGCCAGCAGCTGCGCTGGCTTCACCTCATCTGGGCAAGGAGCTGATCTATGAATGTCGAAATACCCGATGGCTTCATCATGGACGCGAAGGGCCGGCTGGTGCCCGAGGACATGGTCAAGGACCACGAGCGCCTGGAGGACCAGACGGTCCGCAAGATCCTGGGCTATGCCGAAGAGCTGAATGCGCAGATCGCGCGGTTCCGCGGCCACACCTTCGACGATGTCGCGACCTTCATGGACCTGCTGTCCGAGAAGTACGGCGTCACGCGCGGCGGCAAGAAGGGCAACGTCACCCTGATCACCTTCGACGGCTGCATGAAGGTGTCCGTGCAGGTGCAGGACTCGCTCACCTTCGGGCCCGAGCTGCAGGTCGCCAAGGAGCTCTTCGACGCCTGCATCTCGGCATGGTCGGAGGGCGCGGACGCGAAGATCCGCACGCTGGTCGACCACGCCTTCCAGGTCGACAAGGAGGGCCGGATCAACCGCGAGGCGCTGTTCGGCCTCCGCCGGCTGGAGATCGACGACGACGGCTGGCGGCAGGCGATCGCTGCGCTGAACGACTCCATCCGCATCCAGGGCAGCCGCGAGTATGTCCGCTTCTACAAGCGCGACCATCCGCGCGAGCCGTGGACGCCGGTGACCATCGACCTCGCCAGCGCCAGGGCGCCGGCCGAGCTGGCGGGCGCGTCATGATCTCTACCCGCTTCCAGCCCGGCCCGGCCGACAAGCAGGCGTTGCCGCACCCGGTGATCGACACCCATTTCGGCGATGATGTCGTCGCCCGCTTCCGCAGCGAGTGCCTGGCGCGCGAGTTCTGCCGCCGGCTCAATGAGCCGTTCTACCGCCCCACGCCGCCGCATTTCCAGCTTGCGGGCGCGATGGCAGCCGGAGGTCAACCGTGACCGCGGCCGCCCGCCAGCGCCTGCCGGAGCGGCGGCCGTCCGTCTCAGAGACGATCGAGCGGAACGGCCTGTCGGCCGAAGTCAGCTGCGGCTTCGATCCGGCGACCGGCGAATTGCGCGAGATCTTCATCTTCGCCGGCAAGGAGGGCTCGGAGACCCGCCACGCCCTGGAGGACGCGGCCGTGATGGCGTCCGTCGCCCTGCAGCACGGCATTCCGCTGGAGGCGCTGCGCCGCTCGCTGGCCCGCGTCGCCACCGGCCCGATCGATCCGGAGAACCTGGACCGCCGGTCGGAGACCGCGCCGGCCTCCATGATCGGTCTGGCGCTCGACGCCGCCCAGCGGATCGCCGCGGATTTCGGGAGCTGACCATGCCGTCGCGCCCGACCACCACCGTCGAGGAGATGCGCCGCGTGATGATGAACCTTGCGCTGGCGGCCGCACCGGCCGGGCGCTCCTCGCGCAGCGCTGAACGCCGGCAGGTGATCACCCGTGCGGTGACAGAGGCCAACGAGGTGCTGAACGCCGAGCTGATCCTGCCGCAACCGGAAGCCTGCCAGCACTGCCTCCGCCGGCTGGCTGAGGCCGCGGACGCCGAGGCGCGCGAGCGGCCGGGCTTCCGCTGCGACATCGAGGGCTGAGGCGATGGCCGCGGGCATGACCTGGAGCAGGGAGACTCGCAAGCACGTCCGCCGCCTGGCGAAGGCCGGGCTCGAGCCGGCGGAGATCGCCGCGCGGACCATGAAGCCGTACCAGGCGATCCGCGACTTTATTGATCTCGAACTGAAAGACGCGAGGTCGACGCCAGAAGCCAGCATGCTTAACGATTCACATCCAGCGCCGACCCGGCCGAAAGCCATCTCCACCTCTGTGGACAGGTCTTGCAGACCCGAAAACAAGGCTGTGACCCCGGCCTGCAACGAACCTCGGCCTCTGGATAAATGCTGTCAACCCACTCCCGCGACATATCCCGCTACCTCCCTCCACGCGTCTCCGCCGGCGGCGAAGCCTCAGCCGGCGATCAAGCAGGCTTCAAAGCCCGTTGAGAAGGCAATCGAACCCGCCCGCGCGCCGTCCTTTCCGGCGCTGCCGGCGCGGCGGCCGCAGGAGATCGCGCGCACGAGCCTGCGCCGGTCGGCCGAGGAGCAGGCGGCGATCGACGCGTTCCTGGCGAAGGGCAAGGTCACGAAATTGCCGCCCGGCCACGCCGCCGGAATCAGCGCGATCGAGATGGAGCACCACGCCGCGCCGCTCTCGATCGAGCAGCTGAAAGGCGGCGCGGCCCGGCTGAAGCGGCAGCGCGAGGCCGGCCGCAACGGCCGCCGCATCCGCGACGCGAAACGAGGAGTCGGCAAATGAGCCAGAACCGCAGCAGCGCCGTGATGGCGCAGCGGCGCGAGCCGCACGATTCTCTGGACTTCTTCCCAACGCCGCCCTGGGCGACGCGGGCGCTGATCGAGCACGTGCTGGTCGGCCTTGGCAAGTACGGCTATCGCAGCTTTCTCGCGCACTCGGTTGTCTGGGAGCCGGCCTGCGGCGAGGACCACATGGTCAATGCGCTTGCCGAGTATTTCGGCGAGGTCATCGGCACCGACGTCGACGCCAGAATGCACGGGGGGCCACCCCACGACTTCCTGATGCCGTACCTGCCCTACATCGTAGAGCACCGGCCGGGCCCTCACTTTGTCATCACCAACCCGCCCTTCCGGCTGGCGGCCGAATTCGTCGCCCGAGGCCAGGAGGTCGCGGAGATCGCGGTCGCCATGCTGGTCCGCACCGTCTTCCTGGAGGGCGCGGCGCGGTACCGCGAGATCTTCGAGTCGAACCCGCCACTGATCTTCGCGCCGTTCTCGGAGCGCGTGCCGATGCTCAAGGGCCGGCTCGATCGAAAGGCGTCGAGCGCGACGAGCTACGCATGGTTCGTCTGGCCGGGCCGGGATTTCAAACGGACCAGCATAGACCCGAAGCTGATTTGGATCCCGCCCTGCCGCAAGGCGCTGGAGCGGCCCGGCGACTACGAGGAACCGGACCGATGACCGTCCCGGCTAACCGGAAGGCGCTGCTGGCCAAGTCCGCGATCGCGGTGAAGCAGCTGGGGATAGAGGAGGCGGACTTCCGCGACCTGCTGGAAGCCCGCTACGGCGCGCGGTCCCGGACGAAGCTCTCCGACGATCAGCTGGTCGACCTGGTCGAGCACTTCAGGAGCCAGGGCTTCCGGCCGGCGAAGAAGGCGCGCGCCCGCCGGCCCTCCGCCACCCCGGGCGCGCGCGCGTCCAGTGGCATGCTTTCAAAAATCCGCGCGCTGTGGATCTCCGGCTGGCACCTGGGCGTGGTCCGCGACCGCTCCGACGAGGCGCTCAGCGCCTGGGCCCGGAACGTCACCCGTGTCGAGCGCGCCGAGTGGCAGCACGGCGAGGACGCCATGAAGGTGGTCGAGGGACTGAAGGACTTCCTCAGCAGGGAGGCCGGCGTGGCCTGGAACGAATGGGGCTTCGCCGGCCGCCCGCCCGAAGGGCTCAGGCCTGCGATGCGCGATCGCCTGGCGGTGCTGGCCGCCCAGGGCCGCAAGCTGCACGAGCTGGGCCGCTTCGAGACCGGCGACGCCTTCTACGTCGCCGCCGCGATCGGGCGCACCGCGCGGCCGAAGGATCACTACCCGCCGCGCCTGGACGAGCTCTCGGCCGAGGAGCTGGACCGCGTCATCGCCGCCTTCGGCCGGCGCATCCGCCGCGCCGAGGGCATCCCCGAAGACAGGGCCGGCCATGGCTGAGGGCCAGCTCCCCGCCACGCTCAATCTTGTGGCCGACGCCGCCGGCGTCGAGGCGGCGCTGGAACTTGCGCTCTCGCGGGGCGGTACACGGCTGCGCGTGCCCCAGCGGGCCGAGGGCTCCGACCTCGCGGCCATCGTCGGCGTTGACGCCGCCCGGGCGATCGTGGACGCTCTGGCCGACGAGCGCCTCGAGATACCGCTGGCCAAGGCGGTGATCTACCGCTGGCTCCGCGCCAAGAACTGGAGCCAGGAGCGCGCCGGCGCCGCGGTGAAGATCTGCCGCCGCACCGCCCAGCACTGGGACCGCGACCCGAAGCCCGCCGCCCAGATCGACCTCTTCGACTGATCCTGCCGGGGCGTAACCGTTACGCCCTTATTCGCACGGGGCAGAAGCCCGACCATGGCCGCAAATCACCCCGGTCCTGGGAGCGCCCGTTGCGCCATATCGATACCATCATCATCCACGGCGCCCACACGCCGCCCGGCATGGACATCGGGGTCGCGGAAATGCGGCCGTGGCACACCGACCCGCCGCCGGAGGGGCGCGGCTGGGATGACATCGGCTACAACTACGTCATCCGCCGCAGCGGCAAGACGGAGCCAGGCCGCGATCTGGACCGGGACGGCGACGTCGACGAGGAAATCGGCGCCCACGCCTATGGCCACAACGCGCAATCGATCGGCATCTGCCTGGTCGGCGGCAGGGCCGAGGACGCCGACCGGCCCGACTTCAACTACACCGCGGCGCAGATGCTGGCGCTGACCGTGCTGGTCGAGCACCTGCGCCGGCGCTTCCCGACGATCAGGCGCGTGATCGGGCACCGCGACGTCAATCCGGGCAAGGCCTGCCCGTGCTTCGACGTCGGCGCGTTCTTCGCCGGCATGCCCGAGGCCGCGACCTTTCAGGGGGGCGGGGCATGAGCGCGCCGAGGAAGGCCCGCAGCCAGCGCGTGAAGAAGCGCGCCTTCCACCGCTGCCGCCATCACGGCGCGCCGGCCGAGGTGCCGCGGGCGCTCTCAGTCGAGGCCCTGAGCTTCCTGCGCAGCTACCCGTTCGACCATCTCTCGGCGAGGCGGGGCTGATGGTCCCCGCCATCATCGCCGCGGCACTGCCACTGGTCGCCGAGTTCCTGCCGTCGATCGGGCGGCTGATCAACGGCGAGAATGGCGAGCGCGTCGCGACCAGGGTGGTCGACGTGGCCCGGCGCGTCACCGGCGCCGAGACGCCCGAGCAGGCGCTGGAGCGTCTCCGGGCCGACCCCAGGCTGGTGGCCGAGCTGCAGCGCCAGGCGACCGCGATCGAGCTGGCCGAGATCGACTCGGAAGTCGCCCGCCACCGCCAGGTCAACGAGACCATGCGCGCCGAGATCGCCTCCGACGATCCGTATGTCCGGCGCTGGCGGCCGACGCTGGGCTACGCGGTCGCCTTCACCTGGGCGCTGTCCATGCTGGGCCTGATGTTCGTGATCGGCTGGGTCGCGATCAATGAGCCGCGCGAGGCGCCGGCCATCTTCATCGCCCTGGGCGACGCCATCGCGTCGATCGCGCCGATCTGGATGTTCGCGCTCTCGGTCCTGGGCGTCAGCGTCTGGAAGCGTTCTGAGGACAAGAAGACGGCGGCCGGCGTGAACCGCGGGCCGGGTGTGATCGGTTCCATCCTCGGCCGCCTGACCGGCCGCGACGGTTCGTAGGAGGGGCGGCGCAATGGAGGAGATCAACTGGATCCCGATGATCATCGTTCCGGTGATCACGGTCATCATCAACATGGTGGTCGGCTGGGTCGCCTGGTCGATCCGCACGTCGGCAAAGCAGGAGATGGCCAACGTCTCCGCGAACATGACCGAGCAGCTGGCGAGCGTCTCGTCGTCCATCCGCACAGAACTCGCCGAGGTCTCCTCGGAGATCAAGAAGTCGCTCGACGAACATGACAAGCGGCTGCAGGAGCTGGAACTTCGCCACCAGTACGCGCCCGGCCACGAAGACCTGCAGCGGCTGCACGACCGGGTCTCGAACGTGAAGGACGCGGTGACCGCCATGGCCTCCGAAGTGCAGGGCGCGCATGCCGACATCGGCGGGCTGAAGCGCCTGATGGAGATCCTGGTCCGCCATCACATTCCCGAGGCCGGCGCACTGCAGAGGGGTGAGAAACGATGAGCCTTGCCGCATCCATCCGCGCCATGGTCCGGCGCGAGATCCTGCGCCTGCTGGCGGCCGACGCCGGCTACAGCCAGAACCACGCGATCATCCGCCGGGCGCTGGAAGTCTCCACGGCGCAGTCGCTGACGGAATCCGACGTCAAGGCGCACCTGTCGTGGATGGAGGACCGGGATCTGGTCACGACCGAGATCGTCGGCCCCTACGTCCTGGCGAAGCTGACCGACCGGGGCCTGACGGTGGCGCGCGGCGAGGAGCATGTCGACGGCGTGGAGCGTCCCCGGCCCAGCGAGCTCGGCTGAGATGCCCCCGCGCCACCAGATCGATCGCCTGCCGTCCGACGTCCGTCAGACCATCAAGCGCTGGCTGGCGGACGAGAACCGCTCGGTCGACGACTTTACCACCTTCCTGGCCGAGCTGCTGGCGCCGCACGAGATCAGCGTCTCGCGCTCCTCGGCGCACCGCTTCATGGTCAATCACGAGCGCACCGCGTCGCGGCTGCGCCAGGCGCGGGAGATGACCGAGGCGCTGGCGAAGGAGCTGCCGGACGCGGCCATGCAGGGCAAGCAAGGCCGCCTCCTGGTGGAGATGGCCAGGACCTTCGTCTTCGACCTGCTGGCCCAGGTGGACCAGGAAGGCGGCGTCCTGGATCCGAAGTCGATCGCCAATATCGGCAAGGGGCTGGCCGAGCTGGCGCGCGCCGCGCGCCTGGACCAGGACTTCGAGACCAAGGTCGAGGAAGCCCGCCGCAAGGAGCGCGAGGCGAGCGCCGACAAGGCCGAGGCCGCCGCCCGCAATGCGGGCCTCTCGGCCGACACGGTCAAGGGCATCCGCCACGCCATCCTGGGCATCGCCGCATGAACCAGGGCCCGATCGAGCAGCTGATGCCGAAGACGGCCGAGCTGCCGGCCGCGATGAAGGCCATGCCCCGCGGCGACATCCTGCTGCCGTACCAGGCGCGGGCCGTCACCATGACATCGGTCTCGGCCCTGCTGGTGATCGACAAGTCACGCCGCATCGGCCTGACCTGGGGCATGGCCTCCCACGCGGCGCTGACGGCCGCCGCCGCCCGCGGCGAGGGCGGCATGGACGTCTGGTACATGGGCTACGACCTGGAGATGGCGCGCGAGTTCATCGACGTGGTCGGCATGTGGGCGCGCGCCTTCGGCATGGCCGTCGGCGAGATGGACGAGATCGTCCTGGCCGACGACGAAAAGGACATCAAGGCGTTCCGGGTGAAGTTCGCCTCCGGCTTCGAGGTGGTGGCGCTGCCCTCCGTCGCCCGTGCGCTGCGCGGCAAGCAGGGCCTGGTGATCCTGGACGAGGCGGCGTTCTACTCGGATCTCGCCGAAGTTCTGAAGGCGGCCATGGCGCTGCTGATGTGGGGCGGCTCGGTGATCGTGGTCTCCACGCACAATGGCGTCGACAATCCGTTCAACCAGCTGATCGACGAGATCCGCGCCGGCCGGCGCAAGGGCGCGACCATGACCATCACCTTCGACGATGCGATCGCCGAAGGGCTCTACGAGCGCATCTGCCTGGTCACAGGACGAGAGGCCACGCCGGAAGGCCGCGCGTCCTGGTGCGCCGAGATCCGCGCCTTCTACGGCGCCGACGCCGCCGAGGAGCTGGACTGCGTGCCCTCGACCGGCGCGGGCTCCTGGATCGGCCTGGACGACATCGTCGCCGCGCAGCACCCGGAAGCCGGCCGCCCCGAGCTCTACCAAAAGGGCCTCGTCTTCTCCGGCTGGGACGTGGCGCGCCGCCGCGACCTGTCCGTCGTCGCCCCCTTCGAGATGGTCGGTGACGTGCTCTGGCTGCGCGAAGAGACCTACATGCACAACCGCCGCTTCGCCGAGCAGTACGACGAGATCGGCCGGATGATGCGCGACTACCGCGTCGTCCGCCTGGCCATGGACCAGACCGGCATGGGCGAGGCGGTGGTCGAGGAAATCCAGGCGCGCCACGGCCAGGAGCGCTGCGAGGGCGTGATCCTTTCGGGCCCGCGCCGGCTCGACCTGGCCACGATCCTGAAGGCGCGCTTCGAGAACGGCACCATCCGCATCCCCGACAGCCCGGAGATCCGCGCCGACCTGCGCGCCATCAAGCGCGTCGCCGGCCCGACCGGCGCGCCGCGCCTGGTCAACGACGACACGGTCCACGCCGACATCTTCTGGGCCTATGCCTTGGCTGCGGCGGCCGCCGCCGAGGGCGCGTTCGAATACGGCTACGAAGCCGTCACCGGCACCGCCAGCGGCCGCGCCGGCGTGCTGGGCCGCCGCGCCGAGGATGATGACGGGCCGCCCTCGCTGGCCGGTTTCGCGCGATCGAAGGGAGCCTGGTGATGCCCGAGACGAGGATCCTGGACCAGTACGGCCGCCCGATCGAGCGGGGCAAGCTGACCGAGGAGCTGGCGGCGCCGTCGCTCCGTTCCGTCCGCCAGGTGATCTCCGACCACCCGGAGGCGGGGCTCACGCCCGCCCGGCTGGCGCGGCTGCTGCTCGACGCCGAGCAGGGCGAGCCCACGGCCTATCTGGAACTGGCCGAGGCGATGGAGGAGAAGTATCCCCACTACGCCGCCGTCGTCGGCGTCCGCAAGCGCGCCGTCGCCGGACTGGAGCTGCAGGTCGAGGCCGCCTCCGACGCGGCCGACGACGTGAAGGCGGCCGACCTGGTGCGCGAGGCCGTGGTGCGCGACGGCATCGAGGACGAGCTGATCGACCTGCTGGACGGCATCGCCAAGGGCTATGCCGTGGCCGAGATCATCTGGCGGCAGGAGGCCCGGGCCTGGTGGCCGGAGCGCCTGGAGTGGCGCGACCCGCGCTGGTTCCGGCCCTCGATCGAGGACGGCACGACGCTGCTGCTGCGCGACATCGCCGGCGATCTGCCGCTGGCGCCGTTCAAGTTCATCACCCATCACGCCCGCGCCAAGTCCGGCATCCCGATCCGCGCCGGCCTGGCCCGGGCGGCGGCCTGGCTCTACCTGTTCCAGAACTTCGGGCTGAAGGACTGGATCGTCTTCGCCGAGACCTTCGGCCACCCGATCCGCATCGGCCGCTACGATGCCGGCGCGAGCGCGGAAGACCGGAAGGTTCTGCTCAACGCGGTCAGCGCCATCGGCACCGACATGGCCGGCATCGTGCCGCGCTCGATGGAGATCGAGCTGATCGAGGCCAAGCTCGCCGGCAATATCGACCTGTTCGAGCGGCTCTGCGCCTATCTCG
Organism: Minwuia thermotolerans; assembly: GCF_002924445.1. NCBI lineage: Bacteria > Pseudomonadati > Pseudomonadota > Alphaproteobacteria > Minwuiales > Minwuiaceae > Minwuia > Minwuia thermotolerans. The sequence continues at coordinate 128,043 of NZ_PIGG01000004.1, read as the reverse complement.
ACCAGCAGGCCTCCAAGCTGGTGCTGGGCCAGACCGCGACCACCGACGCCATCGCCGGCGGTCACGCCGTGGGCCGGGTCCACGACGACGTGCGCGAGGACATTCGCGACGCCGACGCCCGCCAGCTCTGCGCCACGCTGGCGCGCGACCTGGTCAAGCCGCTGGTCGATCTCAACCTCGGGCCGCGGCGCGCCTATCCCAGGATGCGCCTGGTGGCGCCCGACGACATTCCGCTGGACAAGCGGATCGACGGGCTCAAGACCTTCGTGCCGATGGGCCTGAAGGTGCAGATGTCGGAGATCCGCGACATGCTGGGCTTCGCCGATCCGGACGAAGGCGCAGAGCTGCTGGTGGCGCCGGCGCCGCAGGCAGTCCCGCCGCCGGGCGGGACGGACGATCCGGCGGCGGACCCGGCCGAGACCGCCGCCCGGCGCGACCGCCTCACGACCGCAGCTGCGACCGGCGCGGAAGCCGACATGCTCGACAACCTCGCGATCGCGGCGCTGGAATCGGAGGGCTACGACCCGCTCTCCGACCTTGTCGCCGACGCCCTGGGCGAGCTGGCCGAGGCCGACGACTTCGACGACTTCGAGCGGCGCCTGCGCCGGCTGGTCGGCGGCGAGCCGCCGGACGGCGCCGTGGAAAGGCTGGGCGACATCCTGTTCCAGGCGAAGCTTGCCGGCCGCATCGGGGTGGGCCTGGACGAGGACGCCTGAGCCGTGGCGATCGAGCTCGAACCGCTGCCGCCGGCCGAGGCCGTCGCCTTCTTCCGCTCCAAAGGCTACCTCACCGGCTTCAGCTGGCGCGACGTCTCGGCCGAGCAGCACGGCCAGGCCTTCACGGTGGCCAAGGCGATGCGCCTCGACGTCATGGAGGCGATCCGGGGCGAGCTCGATCGCGCCCTGGCCGGCGGGACGACGTTCCAGGATTTCCGCAAGACGCTCACGCCCCGGCTGAAGGAGCTGGGCTGGTGGGGCCGCAAGCCCATGTTCGACGAGCTCACCGGCGAGACGATCGAGGCGCAGCTCGGCTCCGACCGGCGGCTCCGCATCATCTACGACGCCAATCTCCGCGCCGCCCACGCCGCCGGCCACTGGACCCGTATCCAGGCGACGAAACAGGATCTGCCGTATCTCCGCTACGTCGCCGTCCTGGACGGGCGCACGCGGCCGCAGCACCGCGCCTGGCATGGCACGCTGCTGCCGGTCGACCACGTGTTCTGGCAGACGCATTACCCGCCCAACGGCTGGCGCTGCCGCTGCCAGGTCCAGCAGGTCTCCGAGGGCCAGATGCGCCGGCGCGGCTGGCAGGTGACCGAGCCGCCGCCCGAGAGCGGGCCCGGCCGGGCGCACGTCAACCGCCGGACCGGCGAGGTGATCGAGGCCCCGGCCGGCATCGATCCGGGCTGGGGCCACAATCCCGGTATGGCGGCCGAGGGGCGGTTTCCCGATCCGGCCCGCTACACGGATGCCGACTGGGGCCACGCCGCCGCCAGGGCCGCGGTGGAGAGCCCGCACTTCGAGGATATCGTCCGCGGCACCGCCGGGGGCGCCGCGCCGGTCGCCTGGCTGGACGAGGCGCTCGCGGCCGCGATCGGGACGGACGTGCAGCGCGTGGATCTCTCGGCCGACACCATGCGGAAACAGCGCGGCGAGCTGCCCGGCAATCCCGGCCACCCGGAGCTGACCCTCGTCGATTATCGACGTCTTCCAGACCTCATCGGCGGCGGATCGGTCTACAGCGACCGGGAGCGGAGCCTGCTGATCTTCTCGGAGCACGAGGGCCGCTTCTACCGCATCGCCCTGAAGGCGACAGCGGACGGGCAGGCGGCGTTCCTGACCTCGTTCACGAAAGTGCGCCGCGAGAACGCCCTGCGCCAGCAGCGGCGTCGCCGGAAGATCGACCGCGGAGATTGAAGACCGGCGGGGTGGGCGCCCGATCTGAACCCACATTGCGCTCGACGCCGAAGGCGCCTGCTACGGCTTCGGGACTTTCACCGTGTATCCCGCCGGCACCGTCAATATAGCGATCCGCCCGCCGCGATGAAAGCCAGAGGGCCGGCGGTTGTGGGACCGATTGGAGATGACCTCCCAAAAGTGCTCAGTGCAGATCGGTGGATGGCCTCGATGACGGATCCGAAGGCAGGGGCTATTGGAAGGACTCCAAGATCGACCGCGTCATTTCGCTGAATTTCCGGAGCATCTCGGCAACGGGCGGACGACCGATGTCGGGAACGTCGGCCAGCGATACGCTCAGCGTGATGTTCAACTGCAGGCCCTCGTCGGCGTCCCATCGTGCGACTGGGTCGCCATCGGTGTAGGGGCCATCCCAGAGCGCGATCAGCCTGATATGACCGTTGCCGCTGACGTGGGCGTCCCCGCGTTCTATGCCGCAGACAAGCAGCTTCCGGTGCTTATCCGTCAGGTCCAGATGGTGAAGAGCGTAGAGTAGCGCGTTGCCGCCGCGAAACGGTCGGAAGCCCAGAATTGCTGCCTGGTCCGCTTCGGAAAGACGCCGAAACTTCTTCCTGGTTCTCTTGTCGGCGAGTCCCTGCTCCGATTTGGCGAAAGGAAAGTAAGTATCGGAGGGCTCCCGATGGCCGTTGCGCTCGGCGAGAGCGCAGGCGAGAAGGTCGAGCGCGCTTCGCTGCGCGTGGATGATGGCGCCAGTCTGAACGCCGATTGACCGGGGCACGGGAGCCGCAGTCTTGAAGAAATAGATCAGGCCGCGCCCCTCGGGATCCGGCACCGGTCTCAGCCGATAGGGCTTCTGATCCAGAAATCCCCTAAGCTTCTGATCGAGAGCATCGATCTGAGTATCGGCCCAATCGATCTTCGCAAACGCGTCTGCCAGATCATCTGGGTCCATGCCAATTGCTCCGTTCGAACAGGTTGTCGTCCCCGTCGCTACAAACGCCAGCCCAGCGTCGTGAGCCATGTCCAGATCGTCTGGCCGACCTCCAACAGGGCGGGCGCGATACCCAGAATCTCCGAGCCGGCCTTCGTGCCGGCCACGATCACAGTAGCATCTACGAACCGGTCAGCCTTCTTCAGGATCCAGCCGGCAATCCGCCGGCCGAGAGATTCGGTTCGATCCTGGATGGCCTTCACTTCGGTCAGTTGGTCGCGATCCGGCTGCGCGGGCAGCGATTTCAGATGCGCCACGTCGTGGGACAGCTGTTCGAATTCCGCTCGGGTGATCGGCAGCTCATCGGGGATGGGTTCCGGCGGCTGGTTGTGACCCATGCCGGCGGGGCCCTGACCGATCTTCTCCAGTGCCGCTTCCAGTTGCTCGATGCGCTGGAGCATGTCCTGATGGGCTTTGGCCGCGGAGAAGCGCTCATCGTTCCAGGGACGGGTCTCCTCCTCCCATTTCGTCTGCCGATTCTGCCACGTATCATCGTCGGACGGACGGATTCGCGCTCCGTGCGGCGCCCACTCGAAGGAGTACCGGTCAAGCTCTAGGGCGGCGCGCTCCATTTGCTCCCAGGTAGCGACGTCATCGAAATATTGCTCAATCACGTCGATGGTCTCGTAGGGGCCACCCCAGATGTAATTGTACTCGCCGTCATTTCTTGGCGTCCCCATCTCCGGCGGTTCGTAGTTCCGAAGGAACCACTCCTCGATCTTCGTGGCGCCCTCTTCCACGCTCAGGGCGCGAAGATCCTCTCGGGGCAGGTCCGGTGCCCGGAGCTGCGGTTCCTCGAGTCGCGGCTTGGCCGCTTTCTCCTCATTTAGCTCTTCGGCTGATCTCCACCTTGCCTGCCCAAGTCTGGCCCGCCCAAAGCTGGATTTCCCGTATGTGGCCTGACCATATCTCGCCGGTTCCCGATCCTGCTGACCGAGTTGGCCCTTGAGGAGAAGCGCCAACCTTTCGGCGCTGCCTCGAAATCCGTTGGCCTCTTCGGCCGCCATGTCGTCGACACGAAGCAACCATCGCGACACCAGATCTGCCGCAAGTTTGGGGTGGGCCGACGTTCGGGGGAATTCGATGTCACGCGTCGGCAGAAAGCGCACCGGCAGAATCAGGTCCTTGCGGCCGAGTTGTCTCTCGAAAGACTGGAAGAGTTGCGCCTCCAGGCGGCACAGGGGGTCCGAGAACCAGGCCGGGGTTATGAAGGCCAGAAGAACGGCGCTGCCATCGTTTTCACCGGCGCACGCCCGCTCCCAGGCCTCGGCGGCGGGGTCTTCGCTCCGATCCACCCAGATATGGACGTTCTTCAGGCCGACCCCGTAGACCTCACGCTGCAGGCGAAACGCTAGGTCGGAAATGGAATCCGCCTCCGCGCTGTTCCGCGCAAAGCTCAGGAACAGGTCGTACTCGGTCTCCGCCATGATGCCGGCCACGCCCCCTCTTGTGCTCGTCCGGCAACATTCTGGTGCATGCGCGATGAAGCCGGCAACCCGGGTCGCTCTCAGGGGGCCGTCAGGGGGCTTCTCGGGTTCGGCGGGAGCCGATGGGCCCGGAACCGGCTCTCGCCGCTCCTGCCCCCTTTTAGTGGCTATTATTCGTCTATTAGAAACTCGGGTCCGGGTGTCTCGGCCAGCGCCAGGCTGCAGCCGCTCCACCGATCGCCGCGGCGCGGGCAGCGGCCGGCGTCGCGAAGGGCCGTGAGCATGTCCGGCACCGCCATCCCGGGGCCGAAGCGGCGCAGCAGGGTGCGCAGGCGGTAGCGCCCGTTCTTGCCGCAGCGGGTGCAGCGGATCGCGATCATGCGATCCTCGACCAGATCCAGAACGGTGCGCGACGCGGCCATGGGGCGATGATCGGCGATCGCATTGCGCCGCGCCACAGTTGCAATCTGCCTGCACGCGGCGCCGGTGGCGTCAGTGCATTTTGAAGCGGTTGCGCAGCGTGAGCAGCAGGAACAACAGCGTAATGACGCCGCCGACGGTCTGGACGCTGCTGATGACGTGCAGGCTGTCGATGGTCACCCGGATGGTCACTACTCCTCTGTCATGTCCGCCTCATCGAGCGCCAATTGCTCTACGAATAAGGGCTCTTCGTCCGAGGCTTCATCCCACAATTCGCGAAAGTGGCGTAGCGTGCTCTTTTCCTCGTCTGTCGTCCCGGGACCCGCAAGAAGTTCATCGACACAGGAAATCAGTCGTTTCGGATCGCACAGCCCGGCGACCAACTTCTTGTGAACTAAATATCGTGTTCTAGTGACGTTGCTGCGGCCAGAAGACGACTGGTTCGTGGAAACAAAGGAACCCGCAAGCGCCACGACGAGCTGAGGATCTTCCAGATTCTGCTGAACCCAGTCCCGGACAGTCTCCTCTCCCATCATCTCCTCCAGTTGCATCCACACATAGAGCGAAGAAACCAGTTCGGGTACTTGAAGCAAGGACATATCGGATGCGGCCCGCGTGACCGCCTCCAATGCGAGATCACGCAGTTCGATTGCCGCCTCGCTTGACACGATGGATCGCTCGGCCCCTCGTCGACCCTCAATCAGGCCGTTGTTTCGTAATGCGCGATCCGCAAGGCTCAGAAGGAACTGCAGAGACGCGAGCTTCGCAGCCCGGACGACTGCACGATCGAATTGCTCTTTGGAAACTCGGTCTCTGAAACGGTTGAGCAACCAGTGCGCGCGGAGTTCGTTGTCCTCGAAATCCCCCAACCGCCTGGACCCGTCTATCGGCAAATTGATCTCGTCAACCACACTGAACACAGCCCCGAGGAAGCTTTCGATATTCTGCTCGGGCACGTCCTCGGCGCGAACCACCAACTCATCGAGCAGAGAGGCAGCTTTAGTCCCGCCTTGGCGCCTGGGTCGGGCGCTTGCTTTCCGCAGCGCGCTCGCAACTGTCTTCCCGTCCCCCGACTGACTGATGATCTGATCCAACTGTGAGGCTGGTAACGTGCTGTCGTCGATGGCATAGCGGAAATACGAGTCGAAAAAGGTCTCGCTACAGATCTGCCGGTTCTTGCGCCATTCGGCTTCCCAATCGGAATCGTAGCCACTACCACCCCAGTAGATCTCCAACCTCGGGAATAGGCGCGATAGCGCTTGCTGAAGGACTCTGACCGATGGCTGATCAAGGCCGTCGAACAACGTCTTCGTCATCGAAGCCCTGTCGTCCTCTGAAAGACCGCGAGCTGCCGGACGTCGGAGCACGGCATTCTTGTTGTCAAAAATGCGCCGATGCAGGAGAGGAAGAAAGACCCGCAAAGCCTCGATGCCCACGAAATCCGCCCTGTCGAGTTCACCTTCGACGGATGGCCAAAGGATTTTGAGGACGTTGTCGAACCGCGCCAGGTCTCGCGCCGTATTGAGGAAGGGCCAGACCACGTCAACAAGGACGTCCAGAATGCGTGCCTCGTCATCCTGGTTCTGCGCATCCACTGCGCGAAGGACCTGTTCCCGCAGTTTGTAGCGGAGGTCAGTCTTGTCTGGAGGAGGCACCTCGAAGGAAGCCTGGATGATCTTGTCGAGATACTGCTGGTCTGCCCCTGAGAATCTTTCCTTAAGGTGACGCTCGACCAGAGCTCGATCGAAAACGAGCATGTATGTGATGTTGGGCAATCGACCTGAGGATTTCACGAGTTGGAACACCATCATCGCTTCTTCGATATCGAGCCGGTCCAGATCGTCGATGACCACGAGATAACGCTTGCCTGCTTCCCGAAGTGCGTCCGAAATCCGCCGGTGCTCGTGTGGGACAGTGGCCTTGGGGTCTTCAAGAAAGTCCTGCAACACGCCGCCGGTCGCCCTGAGAGCCTTCTCCATGGCGGATCCGCCGATCAGCCCAACGATCGGCGCGATACTGGCCGAGTGTTTTCCCAAGCGGTGACCGATGGCGCGTAGACGCGCTCTCTCCCTATCAGGCAGGGACATCGCTGCCGCCAGTTCCGCAAAGAAATCCGCATGAAGGGACTCCTTGTCGGTGAACCACCAGGGATTGAACTCGATGATCTCCAGATTCTCCCTGTCCTCACCAAACTCGGCATCTAGGCAGTGCCGGACGAGGGCGACCGTGCTGCTCTTGCCGATGCCCCAAGGGCCGTGGACACCGAGGACGAAGCTGTCCTCGCTGCGATTCTTTGCGATCACTCGGGCAATCGTTCTGGCAAAGGACGTCAGCTCGAATTGATCCTCGTCGGGCTCGGCGATCGGGCGATCGCTATTCATCGTCCATTCCTGGATTTCGGCTTGTTCCCCTGACGGCTCGGTCATCAACCCGGTCCCCCTCGTCTTTTCCCGCCTGACGGCGACAGAATAGACAATTTTCTTCCCTGGCGTCATGGTGGCGGACCGCCGTGTTGCGAGGCTGGCTGGCCCAGTCCGGCAAGACCGGCCAGGCACAGTCGCCCCGCCCGCCGACCCTCCGCCATCCCGGGCGGGGCGGGCCGTGGGGCGTAACCGTTACGCCCTTATCCGGCCGGGCCGGGAGCCGCACAGTCGGCCCCATGGATCGGCAATTCGCATACGGACAGCCCCAGCCCGTCACCGCCGCCGCCGAGGCGGCCGATGGTGGGGATTGGATCACGCTCTGGCCCGCCGGCGGGGCCGAGGTCGTTCCCGTCGACGGCCGCGGTTCCTGGCGGGTGACCGACGCGGCCAAGGTCGTCGAGACCTCGCTCGCCACGGCCGCCGGTCACGTCCTGCCCATCGACTTCGATCACGACATCCACAAGCCCCGGCCCGGCCGCACCGGCCGCGCGGTCGGCTGGATCGACCGCCTGGAGGCGGCGGAAGACGGCGCCATCCGCGGCCGCGTCGAGTGGACCGCCGAGGGCCGCGAGGCGCTGGCGTCCAGGGCCTACCGCTTCATCTCTCCGGCCTTCGGCACCGACAAGGCGGGCAACGTCACCCGCATCGTCGGCGCCGGTCTGGTCAATGTTCCCGCGATCCAGGAGCTGCCTGCGGTCGCACACGCCCAGGAGGACGACCCCACCATGACCAAGGAACAGCTGGCCGCGCTCCGGAAGGCGTTCGGCCTGACGGACGACGCCGACGCCGCCGCCATCGTCACGGCGGCCGATCAGCTCTCGACCTCGCACACCGCCCTGGAGACGGCCGCGGCCAAGGTCGCGAATGCCGCCGGCCAGGACGAGCTGACCGAGGCGGTCGCCACCGGCGTCGCGGCGAAGCTGCAGACCGCTTCCGCCGAGCCGGACCCGAAGAAGTACGTGCCGAAGCCCGCCTATGACGAGCTGGCGGCCCGCGTCGAGAAGCTGGAGACGGCGAGCGCCGCCTCCGGCGCGCAGGCCGCCGTCGAGGCGGCGACCAAGGCCGGCAAGGTCTCGCCCGCGCTCAACGAGTGGGCGATGAACTACGCCACCGCCGACCCGGAGGGCTTCGCCGCCTGGGCCGAGAAGGCCCCGGTGATCGTCGCCGCCGGCCGCGACCCGGCCATCGCCACCGCCGCCGCGCACACCGACAAGTCCGGTCTATCGGCCGAGGAGCTGCAGGTCGCGCGGTCGATGGGCCTCACGGCCGAGGCCTTCAAGGCCGCCCGTGACGAGAACGAGGAGACCAGCCAGTGACCGCGCTTTCCGCCGACCGCAACACGCCGCTGATGGAGGGCGTCTTCCACGACCTCCCCGTCAAGGCCGCGACCCTGATCCACGCCGGCGCCCTGGTGGCGCTCAGCGGCGCCTTCGTCCAGCAGGGCGCCACCGCCACTGGCCTGGTGGCCGTGGGCCGCGCCGAGGAGAGGGCCGACAACTCCGCCGGCGCCAATGGTGACATCACCGTCCGGATCCGCGAGGGCGTCTTCCGCTGGGCCAATTCGGAGGGCGGCGAGGCGATCGCGGTCTCCGAGATCGGCAAGGCCTGCTGGATCGTCGACGACCAGACGGTCGCCAAGACGAGCAATGGCGGCGCGCGCAGCCCCGCAGGCATCGTCACCGACGTGGACGCCCAGGGCGTCTGGGTCCGCACCGGGCCGCAGGTCCTGGTCAGCCCGGACGGCGCGCTGCTCGCCGCCAACGACCTGGGCGACGTCGATGACGCGGCCGCCGCGCGCGGCAATCTCGGCGCCGACAAGATCTTCCTCAACGCCAAGGCCGCGGATCTGAGCGGCACCGACGTCTACCGCCTGGTGGCGCCGCTCGCCGGCGACATCACGAAGTTCCGCTCGGTGCTCGACGGCGCCCTGGCGGACGGCGACGCGACGCTGACGCTCTCGATCAACGGCACGCCCGTGACCAACGGCGTGATCACGATCGCCGAGGCCGGCTCGGCCGCCGGCGACGTCGACGAGGCGACGCCCACGGCCGCCAACACCGTGGCCGCCGGCGACGTCATCGCCATCACCGTGGGCGGCGCCAACAGCGCGGCCCGGGTGGCCGACACCGTCCTCGAAATCACCTACTGAGCGGAGCTTCCAGCACCATGATCATCAACCGGGGCAATCTCGCCACGCTCTTTACGGGGTTCAAGGCGAGCTTCCAGAACGGCATTGGCCAGCACGAGCCGCAGTGGCCGCGGGTCGCCACCCGCGTGCCGTCGACCACTTCCGAGGAGGAGTATGGCTGGCTCGGCCAGGTGCCGAACCTGCGCGAATGGTTCGGCGACCGGGTCGTGCAGAACCTTCAGCAGCACGACTACTCGATCAAGAACCGGAAGTTCGAGCTGACCCTCGGCGTGCCGGTGGACCACATTGAGGACGACAAGTACGGCGTCTACGCGCCGATGTTCGAGGAGATGGGCCGCTCGGCCGCCGCGCACCCGGACCAGCTGATCTGGCCCCTGCTCAACGCCGGCTTCTCGACCGTCTGCTATGACGGGCAGTTCTTCTTCGACACCGACCACCCGGTGCTGGACGAGAACGGCGAGGTCCAGTCGGTCGCCAACACCGACGGCGGCGCGGGCACGCCCTGGTTCCTGATGGACGTCAGCCGGCCGCTGAAGCCGCTGATCCACCAGGTCCGCCAGGAGGGCCCGCTGGTCCGCCAGGACGCGCCCACCGACGAGCCGGTCTTCAACAGCGACGAATACAAGTACGGCATCAAGCACCGTCGCAATGTCGGGTTCGGCTTCTGGCAGTTCGCCTGGGGCTCCAAGCAGACCCTCAACAAGGCGAACTACAAGATCGCCCGCGAGAGCCTGATGGGGATGAAGGGCGACCATGGCCGGCCGATCGGCGTCATGCCGCGGCTGCTGGTCGTGCCGCCTTCGCTGGAAGGCGAGGCGCTGGAGATCCTCAACGCCGAGCGCGACGCCGCCGGCGCCACCAACGTCTACAAGGGCACGGCCGAGCTGCTGGTCGTGCCGTGGCTGGGCTGACGGAGATGACCATGCACGCCTACGAGAACAGGATCCTGGTGGTGACCGCGAAGCGGCCCGGCTTCCGCCGCGCCGGCCGCGCCTGGCCGGCCGAGCGGACCGAGGCGCCCGCCACCAACTTCCGGCCCGACCAGGTGGAGGCCATCCTGGCCGACCCGATGCTGGTCGTCCACCTGGAGGACGCGCCGGCGCCCGCGGACCCGCCCATGACCGAGACGGAGATCCACGAGAAGCTGCTCGACGTCTTCCCCGGCCTGGACCAGGCGAAGGACTTCACCCGGGACGGCACGCCGAAGGCGAAGTCCGTCGAGCGCATCGCCGGCTTCGCCATCCCGGCGGCAACGATCGCCACGTCCTGGGCCGCCTTCCGGGCGATGAAGGAAGGCGACGGCCAGGGTGGCAGCGACGGCGGCAACGCGGGCGGCGGCGGGAGCTGACGCCCGAGGAGATCCCGAGCGAAAGCTCGTGCTGAAGCGCGCCGGCCGGGCTGGCGCGTGGAGCGGGTGAGTAGGCCCGCCGGCGGGCGGACGCCGGCTGCGACGTCTGAGGCATGGGCGTGACAGGCCGGAGAGACGGCCACCTTTTTCTCACCGGGGCCGAGCCATGAGCTACACCACCAAGGCCGACATGACCGCCCGCTTCGGGGCCCGGGAACTGGAGCAGCTGACCGACCGCGACGGCCAGGCCGGCGCCATCGTCGACAGCGTCCTGGACAGCGCCATCGCCACGGCCGAGGCGGAGATCAACGGCTACCTGGTCAAGCGCTACACGCTGCCGCTGGCCGACCCGCCGGCGCAGCTGACCGCCTGGGCGGCCGACATGGCCCGCTACTACCTGCACGTCCACAGCGTCCCCGAGACCGTGCGCACCCGGCACGAGGCCGCGGTGAAGGGTCTGCAGCAGGTGGCCCGCGGGCTTCTCAGCCTGGGCGACGACGACGCCGGCGACAGCGCCGCGGCCTCCGAGGGCGCGCCCGAGTTCACCAGCCCGGGCCGGACCTTCTCGCGGCAGAGCCTGAAGGGCCTCTGATGGCGCTGCAGCTCACCATCGATGTCGACGGCTTCGAGCGCGCCCGGGGCGGGCTCCGGCGGCTCCGCCAGGCCGGCGAGGATCTCACGCCGATCATGCGTTCGATCGCGGGGCAGATGGAGAGCCACACCGTTGGGCACTTCGACACGGAGACCGCGCCGGACGGACGGCCCTGGAAGCCGTCGCTCCGCGCCCGCGCCGAAGGCGGCCGGACCCTGACCGACGCCGGCCGGCTGCGGCGCTCGATCACGAGTTCGGCGACCGCCGATACGGCCTCGGTCGGCACCAACCTGGTCTACGCCGCGATCCACCAGACCGGCGGCCAGATCCGCGCGAAGACGAAGAAAGGCCTCGTCTTCCGCATCGGCGGCGCCTGGGTGCGCAAGCGCGAGGTGACGATCCCCGCCAGGCCCTTCATCGGCCTTTCAACGGCGCTTCAGGAGGACATCGAAGGCATCGTCGTCCGCCGCCTCGACGCCGCCGCGGGCGGCGGGCCCAGCTCGGGAGCGGGGGCATGAAGATCCAGCCCGTCATCGATCACCTGAAGGCCGTCGGCCTCGGCTATCTCGACATCGGCGGCGCCGCGGAGCTGGGCGAGGTGCTGGAGAACGCGCCCCGCCTGCCGGCGCTGTTCATCGTGCCCACCGGCGAGACCCGGACCGGCGGCCGCGAGACCGGCCCGAAGCTGCGCCAGCGAATCACCTACGCGTTCTCGGCCGTCTCGGTGGTGCGCAACGTCGCCGGCGGCACCGGCGCGGCCGGGAATGACGAGCTGGCCGATCTCCGCGACGGGCTGATCGGCGCCCTGGTCGCCTTCCGCCACCCGGCCGGGCGCAACAATCCGATCCCCGTCTCCGGCCGCCTGGCCGAGCTGACCGACCGCATCCTGATCTTCGAGGACGCCTTCCGCTTCGACGGCGTCGAGACCCGCGAGGTGACGTCATGACCGAGACCACCCGCCGCCGCGGCGGCATCTACCGCCGCGAGGCCGACGACAAGCCGGCGCGCCTGGTGAAGGGCAGCCGCACCGCGCCGCCCGCCGATCCCGCCCACCGGATCATGGCCGAACCCGCGCCCCGGCCGATGACCGAACCCGCGCCCCGGCCGAAGCCGGCCGCGGCGCCCAAGGAGGACTGAGCCGTGCCCTATGATTACGACGAGTACCTGATCCTGGCGAAGACCGAGGTGACCGAGGGCACGGACCCGACGCCGGCGATCGGCGACGCCGTGCTCTGCGTCGGCAGCCCACAGTGGAACCCGCTGGCGGCGAGTTACGGCGACCGGGAGCTGGTCGACGGCCGTGCCGGCGCCAAGAAGCAGTTCGTCGGCGCGCCGCACGCCACCCTCGGCCTTTCCGTCGAGCTCGCCGCCGGCGGCGACGACGCCGCGCTCGATACCGTGCCCCACTGGGCGGCGCTGCTGCTGGCCTGCGGCTTCGCCCAGACGGTAACCGCCGACACCAAGGTCGACTTCCAGCCGGTCTCGGCTGACTACGGCTCGGTCACGATCCATCCCAACATCGACGGCGTCGACGGCCGCCTGCTCGGCGCGCGCGGCAACGCGGTGATCGAGGGCCGCGCCGGCCAGGTGCCGCGGATCAACTTCCAGATGCTGGGCCTGCGCCAGGCAATCGCCGCGGCGGCGCAGATCTCCGGCTCGCTGCCCGCCTTCGCAGAGGGCCTGCCGGTGGGCGCGGTCGAGACCACGATCACCATCGGCGGCGAGGCCATGCGCGTCTCCGAGTTCTCGATCGACTGCGGCCGCCGGCCCAGCTTCGACGACATGGCGGGCCATCGCGGCGTGCGCATCAACCGCCGGCGGATGTCCGGGCGGATCAGCCTCGACCTGCCGACGATCGGGACCAAGAACCTGGTCGAGGAGGCCGCGGCCGCCGGGACGCAGGCGATCGTCATCACCCACGGCGCCAGCGGCGGCGACATCGTCGAGATCACCATGCCGGCGGTGCAGATCAAGACGGGCCAGTTCACCGACCGCGACGGCGTACTGGCAATGCCGCTGGACCTGCAGATCACGCCCTCGTCGGGCGACGACGAGATCACCATCACCACGAAGTAGGAGGCTCCGCTGTTCACCCTTTCCGAGCGCGAGACGTTCTCGTGGCCCGTCGCCGTGCCCGCCCCCCAGGCGGACGGCACCATGGCCTTCCAGGAGTTCACCGCCGTCTTCGAGCGGCTGCCGGTCGACGAGGCCGAGCCGCTGGCGAAGGAATCCAACGCCGCCTTTCTCGGCCGGGTGCTGGTCGGCTGGACCGAGGTCCGCGACGCGGACGGCGCCGATATCGAGTTCTCGGACACGGCCAAGGCGCAGTTCCTGCGCCACATCCCCGCCGTCCAGGCGGCGGTACTGGCCTACTGGCAGGCGCTGTCGGGCCGGGAGTACGCCAGAAAAAACTCCGCGAGCTCGGCCGGCGCTTCGCCGGCGGCCGGGCGCGGCGCAGCTCCTCGGCGATCCGCCAGGCCGAGCGATGGGGCCTGAGCGAGGACCAGCTGGAGCGCCTGCGGCGGCGGCGCCCCGAGATGGCGGCGGGACTGCTGGTCCTGCCGGCCTCGGCCGGCCCGGCGATCGAGCTCTTCGCCCTGGTCCAGGGCCAGTGGCGGCAGCTCATGCAGCTCATTCCCGCCGGCGCCGGCTTCGTGCCGCTCTCCCGTCCCGCCGCCCTGGACTACGCGGCGGTCGAGGCGGCGGCGCGCATGGCCGGCATCGAGATGACGGCGGCGCGGTTCGGCGATCTCCGCGCGCTGGAGGCGGGCGCGGTTTCCGTCTTCGCCGAAGCGGCGGGAGGTAGCGGATGACCGAGTACCGCGTCGGCCTGACGCTCACCGCCCGGGATGCCGGTTTCACCGGCGCCACCCGCGAGGCCGAGGCCGGGCTGGAGCGGCTGGACCGCTCCACCGACCGCGCCGCCGAGGCCCAACGCGGCTTCGAGCGCGCCACCCGCTCGGCTGCGGCCGAGCAGCAACGCATGGCCCGCTCCGGCGTCGAGCTGGAGCGCGCGGTCCGCGGCGTGGTCGCCGCCCTGGCCGCCTTCGGCGCGCTGCGCGTTGCCCGCTCGATCGCCGAGACCGGCGTCGCCGTCGAATCCATGACGAACGCACTGGCGGTCGCCACCGGCTCGGCGGAGGCCGGCGCCGACGCCATGGCCTTCGTGCGCGCCGAGGCCGACCGCCTCGGCCTCTCGCTCCGGCCGGCGATCGAGAGTTTCACGGCGCTGGCGGCCGCGACCCGGGGCACGGCGATCGACGCCGGCCAGACCCGCGAGATCTTCACCGCCGTCTCCGAGGCCATGGCCGTGCTGGGCCGGTCGTCGAACGAGACCGAGCGCGCCCTGCTGGCGATCCAGCAGGTGATCTCCAAGGGCAAGGTCTCAGCCGAGGAGCTGCGCGGCCAGCTGGGCGAAGTCCTGCCGGGCGCCTTCCAGGTCGCCGCCAGGGCCATGGGCGTCTCGACACAGGCGCTTTCGGATATGCTGGAGCAGGGCGAACTCTTTTCCGACGACTTCATCCCGCGCTTCGCCCGCCAGCTGCGGGCCGAATTCGCCGATGGCGTGACCGGAGCCGCCGAATCGGCGCGCGCGGCCTTCAACCGCTTCGGCACGACGATCTTCGACCTGGAGGTGGCGCTGGCCGAGGGCGGCTTCCTCGACGCGGTCACCGAATCGGCGCAGGAACTCGCCGTCGTCCTGCGGGATCCGGCCGTGGTCGACGGGCTCTCCACCGTCGCCTCCGCGATCGGCGACATCACCGTTTTCGCGGCGCGCAACCTGGAGACGATCGCGGCGCTCGCCGCCGGCTACGCCACCGCGCGGATCGCCACGGCCGGCTTCGCCGCCGCGACCGGCGGCGCGGCGATCGCCATGCGCGGCCTCAACGTCGCCATGCGGTCGAACCCAATCGGCCTGGTCGCCGGCGTGGCCGCAACAGCCGCCGCGTCGATGATTGACCTCGGCGGCGACACGGACACCGCGACCGAGGCCATCGAGCGACAGGCCCGCGCCCTCGGCCGGCTGACCGACAACAGCCGCGCGGCGGCGCTGGAGACGGCGGAACTCCGCCTGCAGGGACAGCGTCTTCGGGAGCAGGCGCTCACGGCGGAGCTCGACAGCCTGGCCGCCGACCTGCAGGCCCGGGAAGAAGAACGGCAGCTGCTGCAGCGGAGCCAGCCCAACAACCTGGCGCTTGGCCTCGTCCAAAGTCACCAGCGCCAGGGTGATAGTGAGGACATCGACCACGCCCGCGCCGAGCTGGAACAGCTCCAGAGCAGCATCGCCGCCACCCGCGCCGAGATTGAGCGGCTGAAGTCGGCGGAGACGAAGGCCGGCAGCGGTGACGACGACCCGCCGGGGCGCGCGCCGAAGAAGAACCCCTTCGCCGACGCGATCGCGGACGCCGAGGCCGAGCTGGCGGCGATCGAGCGTCTGCGCCGCGCCCGCCAGGTCTCGCCGGACTTCGAGCGGCTGACCGCGATCGACATCGAGGCCGAGCAGCAGACAGCCCGCATCGTCGAGCAGGCGGCCGACGCGAAGATCGAGGTCACGCGCCGCCAGGCCCTGGAGCTGGAGGCGCTGGTCTCGGAGCTGCTGCTGGCGCAGCAGGCCGAGCGCGATCATGCCAAGGCGACCCGCGAGGCCGCCCGCGCGGCCGAGGAGACCGCCCGGCTGCACGAGCAGACCACCGACGACATCTCCCAGCGGCTCGACCAGCTGGCGCCGAGCTTTGAGCGCGCCGCGGCCGCCGCCGACCGGTGGCGGGACGAGGCCCTGGCCGGGCTGGACGAGACCGCGGCCGGCTATGCCGAGTTCGCCGCCGACGTCGAGCGCATCCATGAGGGGATGCTGGCCGAGGCCTATCGCGAGGATCTCGACCGGCGCACCGACTGGGCCGCCGGCATCGAGCGCGCCATGGCCGAGGCGGAGGCCGTCCAGGGCGACTGGGCCGCGGTCTCCGAGGACCTGTTCGACCGCGCCACCCGCTCCGCCGAGGACTTCTTCGTGCGCCTGGTGCAGGGCAAGGCCTCGCTCTCCGACTTCGTCGATTTCGCCGTCGCCGAGCTGGCGCGGCTGGCCTTCCAGATGTCGATCAGCCCGATCCTGCAACAGGGGCTGGGCGAGCTGGGGCAGATCTTCGGCAGCCTGTTCGCGCCGTCCTTCGGGCCCGGCGCGGGTGGGTCGCTGGGCTCGGTCACCGGGGTGACGCCGCTGCACGAGGGCGGCGTCGCCGGCCGCGACGGCCAGGCGCCGCGGACGCTGCCGGCGGCGCTGTTCCGCACCGCGCCGCGCTATCACGAGGGCACGGCCGCCGCGGGCCTCGGCCCGCGCGAGGTGCCGGCAGTGCTGCTGGAAGGTGAGCGGGTGCTGACCGAGGCGCAGCAGGCGGCGACGGCGCGGACCATCTCCGGCCTGGCCGAGAGCCTGCGCGCCATGGCGGCGGTCTCGTCCGGCCGGGCCGAGGTCGCCGGCGGCGGCATGAACGTCGAGATCCACAATCACCTGGGGGGCGAGGCCGAGGCGAAGGCCAGCCGCACGCCTGACGGCGGGCTGCGCATCGACTTCCTGCGGCGCCTGAAGGACGACGTCTCCGGCGACATCGCTGCCGACCTCCGCTCCGGCCAGGGCCCGGTCTTCGCCGCCATGCGCGACGGCGGCCTGCCCATGAGCCTGCCCCGGCCGAGGGCCAACCCGTGAGCGCCCCGGTGACATGGCCGGCCGGCGTGCCCTACACGCCGTTCCGCGAACCGCTGCAGCTGCAGCCCATGACCTCGTTCAACGCGGTCGAGATGGACCAGGGCTGGACCGACCGGGAATCGCTCTTCACGGTCTCGCCGGCCCGCTACCAGGTCGAGATCGAGACCACGCTGCGCCAGTTCGAGATCCTGAAGGGCTGGTGGCGGCTCAATCTCGGCCGCGGCGCCCGGACCTTCCTGATGCCGGTCTGGACGGGCGAGGCCTATGTCGAGACCGAGTGCCGCATGGCCGTCGAGCCCTGGCGCGCCGGCCAGCCGGACGGCGACCGCTGGATCGCCGCCGTCCAGATCGAGATCCTCGACCTGCCGACGCCCGAGGCCGACGTGCTGGCGGCGATGCAGATCGCCGAGGTCATGGGCGCGGCCGGCATCCAGGCGCTGGCCGATCTGGCCGAGCTGGTGCACAGCGATTACCCGGCGGCGGTGGCCTGATGCCGGCCTTCCTGACAGACGCCGAGCGCGCCAGCCTGGCGATCCGCGAGCACGAGGCCTCGCTGCCGGCCGGCGAGGTGGAGCTGGTCACCCTGGAGTTCCGCCACCCGGCGCTGAGCGAGCCGGTACGCGTGGTCAACGACCGCGTCGGCCACCAGCTGACCCTGGAGGCGACGGCGCCCGCGAACCCGGGCGAGACCGTGACCTTCCAGCGCTCGGGCTTCCAGCTGACCTGGCCGGCGACCAAGCGCGACCGCAGCCCCGAGATCGAGCTGGAGGCGATGAACGCCAACGCCGCGCTGGAGCGGGTGCTCGACCTGACGCTCGCCTCCGACGCCGCCGTCGAGCTCACCGTCCGCTCGTATCTCTCGACCGACCTCACCGGCCCGGCCGCCATCGTCGAGGGCCTGGAGATCCGCGAGAGCCTCGCCACCGACCGCGCCGTCCGGGCGCGCGCCGGCATGTTCAACTGGGAGCGGGCCGCGGGGTTGATCTACACCCGCTCCAGCCACCCGCTGATCGGGGGCTGAGGGGATGCTGAACCGTTCGGACTCCATTCGCTTCGTCCGGCCGCTGATCGGGCTGCCCTGGGAACGCGGCGCAGCCGGGCCCGACGCCTTCGACTGCGGCAGCTTCACCGCCTTCGTCCAGCGCGGGATGATGGGCCGCGAACTGCCCGTCAGCCTTGCCGACTATGGCGACCTCGTCTCGGCCGCCGCGCTCCGCCAGGCCATCGCCGACGCCGAGCTGGACGCCGCCTGGCCGGTGGTGACCCGCGCCGAGGGCGAGGAAGCGGCGCGGCTCGCCACCACCGCCGGCTGGCGCCATGGCGACGTCGTCGTCTTCCGCCGGGGCGCGTTCTGTCATGTCGGCACCTGGACGGCGCTGGGCCAGGGCGCGACGGGGCTGCTGCACTGCGCCCGCTTCGACGGCGTGGTGCTGGAGCCCTGGTCGACGGCACGCGCGCGCAGCTGGACCTCGATCGAGGCCTGCCGCCCGGCTGCGGAGGCGAAGCCGTGAACCCGCTTCTGACAGGCCCCCTGCCGGCGAACGGCGTCCGCGTGGTGATCGCGAAGGATCCGCTCCGGCCGCTGCTGGGCGCGGAGGTGCGCCAGCTGCCGACCGGGATCACGGCGGCGACAGCGCTGATGCTGCTGGACGACGCAGCCCCGGCCCGGCCGCTCTGCTGGAAGGGCGCTTCGGCGCTGCTGCGTTCTCACCCGCTGACGGGCGAGAACGAGTGGGAGACCGTCCGCTTCCTCGCCGGCGACGTGCTCTACGTCACGCCGCCGCCGCCGGCCGATAGCGAGGGCGGCTCCAATCCCATCGCCATGGTGGCCATGATCGCCCTGATGGTGGTGGCGCCCTATGCCGGCGCCGCCATGTTCGGCGCGGGCACCTTGGGAGCGGCGGTCGCGACCGCCGTGATCTCCGTCGCCGGCGGCTTCCTGATCAACGCCCTGTTCCCGCCGTCTGCGCCCGCCGCGCCGCCGCCGCTGCCGGGGCCGGGCGAGGCCTTCCGCGCCACGCTGTCGGGTCAGATCGTCCGCGCCGGCGAGCGCATCCCCGAGCTGCACGGCACGGTCCGCTTCGCGCCGAAGTGGATCGCGCCGCCCTATGGCGAGTTCGCCGACAACGAGCACCTGGTCTTCGCCCTCTACAGCCTCGGCAGGGACAAGGTCCGCCTCGACCGCCTGGAGTTCGAGGACACGGTGATCTGGACCGAGGCCGATGGCGTGACCACCGCTGGTGGCGCGCTGGAGATCGAGATCGTCGAGCCCGGCGACCCGGTGACGCTGTTCCCCGCGGCCGTCACCAGCTCCTCCGAGCCGGCCGGCACCAAGCTCCGCGCCGAGAACGAGCTGGAGGGCGGCGAGACCACCGACGACCTCTTCCTCGGGCCCTTCGCCGCCTGCCCGGCCGGCCAGGTCGCCGACCGCATCGGCGTCGACATCGAATGGCCCGGCGCGCTGTTCAAGACGGTCTCTAACCGCATCCGCCAGACCACGGTGACCTGGCGCGTCGAGGCGCGCGAGATCGACGACAACGGCGACCCGGTCGAAGGCGCGTCGTTCGAGCTGCTGGGCGCGGAGAGCTTCACCGCCGGCACCACGACGCCGCAGCGGCTCTCGAAGCTCTACGCGGTCGACCGCGGCCGCTACGAGGTCCGCGTCCGCCGCACCAACAACACGGTCGGCACCTCGGCCGCCTCCGACCGCACGGTCTGGTCGGGGCTGAAGGGCTTCGTTCCCTCCGACCAGGTCTTCGACGACGAGACGGTGCTGGCGATCCGCTTCAAGGGCACGGCGGCGACGGCGCAGAGCCGGACGCTGTTCGCCACCGCGACTGGCATCCATGAATACTGGGACGCGGGCGCCGAGGAATGGGTCGAGGGCCCGACCGCGGCGATCGAGGCGGCGGCGCGCCACATCGCCCAGGACGACCGGCAGGCCGGCCTCGCCGACCACCGCGTGGATCTGGCCACGCTGCAGGCGCTGGCCGAGACCTGGGCGGCGCGCGGCGACACGTTCAACCATCTCTTCACCGGCGATGCGACGCCCTGGGAGGAGCTCACCGCCGTGCTCCGGGCCGGCCGGGCCCAGCCGATCCGCATCGGCGCGGACCTCACCTTCTGGCGCGACGAGCCGCAGCCGATTCCGGTCGCCGCCTTCGCGCCCCACGACATCGTCCGCGGCTCGCTGCAGATCCGCCGCCTGCACGTGACCAGCGAGGACGCCAACGCCGCGCGGGTGCTGTTCACCGACGCCGCCGGCGTCGAGCGCGACGTCATCGCCGCCCTGGACGGCATCGCGCCCGACCGGGTCGCCGACGTCCGCTTCACCGGCATCGACAACTTCCCCCAGGCCTGGCGGGAGGGCGTGACCGAAGCGGCGGCGCACCGCTTCCGGCGGCTGTTCGTCACCTTCTCCGCCCTGAAACGCGGGCGCTTCCTGCGCCGCGGCCAGAAGATCGCACTGGCGCACTACCGGCCCGCCTGGGGGCAGAGCGCCATGGCGACCGGCCTCTCGCCGGATGGGCGGACGCTGACGCTCGACGAGCCGTTCGCCCTCGACGCGGAAGGCGGCGACCATGTCATCGGCCTGGTGGCGCCGGATGGCGAGCTCTGGGGCCCTGTGAAGGCGACGGTCGGCGCGCACGAGCGCACGCTGGTGATCGACGCCGCCGACCTGGCCGCCTATCTCGCCGAGCCGGCCCAGGGCCGCGACTATCACGCCAATCCGAAGGACTGGATCGCGCTCAAGCGCGACGGCCGGAAGCCGACCCGGGCCATGTTCGGCAAGGCGGACCAGGTCTGGCGGGAGCTGCTGATCCTGGACACCGAGCCCCGGCCGGACGGCACGGTCGCCATCGCCGCGGTCGTCGACGATGCCCGCGTCCACACGGCCGAGACCGACACCGCCCAGCCCGAGGAGGTCGCCGCCGCCGGCCTCGGTGCGAACTCGTCGTCGCCGGTCTGGCTGGACGTGAAGATCGCGCTCCGCGATCTCGGCGACGCCCGGGAGATGACGCTGGTCGGCCCGTCGGCGCCGGGCGCGGTGCTCTACCGCGCGCGCTTCCGGGCGGACGGCGGCGACTATGCGGAGCTCACGCCCTCGGCCGCGCCGGAGCTGAAGGGCATCGTGCCCGACGTCGACGACACGCTGGTGGTCGAGTACTGGGCCGAAGGGCCGGGCGGCGAAGGCACACGGATCGTGCGCAACATCTCCGACCAGGTCACCCCGCCGGATGCGGTCGATGCCGCGAGCTTCGCCCTCACCGAGCTGTCGAACGGCGATCTCGACTGGACCTGGGACACGGTGGCCGGCGCGGCCTCCTACGACGTCGAGTTCCTGGGCGGCGCCGCGGCCGACAGCCTGAGCCTGAAGCGCACCGAGATTGCCGCCGCCGGCGCCGCATCCTGGACGGCCGACGAACAGGCCGCGGACGGTGGGCCGTTTCGCACAGCGCGCATCCGGGTGCGCAGCGTCGGCTCCGGCGGCGTCGCCAACCCGGCCGCCGACACATACGCCAACCCGGCGCCCTCGGCGCCCACCGGCTTGTCGGCAGCCGCGATCGACAAGAACACCGGGTCCGTCTCCTGCGACCCGGTGGGCGACGCCGACGTCCAGGGCTATGTCGTCGCCTTTGCCACCTCGCCCTTCGGCCCCGGCGGCGGCTCAAAGAAGACCGGGGCTGGTCCCTCGATCACGCTCACCGGCCTCTACGGCGGCAATACCTACTACGTCCGCATGGCCGCCCATGACGGCACACTCACCGGGCTCAACTGGACCGGTCAGACGAGCTTCTTGACGCCTGCCCTCAACCCGGGCGAAGGCCCCTGATCGGAGGAAACCATGGCCACCGACTACAGCCAGTTCATCCCGCTGCTCGCCCAGGCGATGCTCGATCTGCAGAAGCTGAACGACATCGTCCACGGCGACGCCTCGGCCACCGTCGAGACCGACGCCGGCACGGTCGACAGCCTGGCCAAGGCGATCGCCGCCATCACCGCCCTGGCCGGACCGGTGCACGACGACTTCACCGGCGACGGGGTGGAGACCGACTGGACGCTGTCGACGACGCCCAAATCGGCCGATGCGCTCATGGTCTTCGTCAACGGCGTGCCGACGCGGGCGTTCACACTGGACGGGGCGACGCTGACCATCGACCCGGCGGTGACCGACACCCACAAGATCGAGACCATCGACTTCAGCTCGACCGCCGCGATCGACGCCGCTGACCTGAAGGCCGTGGCGGACACGATCGCCGACATCTCCGCCGTGGCCGCGGATCTGGCCGGCGACGACACCATCGGCCAGGCGCTGACCAAGGCCGCCGAGGCCGCGGCCAGCGCCAGCGCCGCGGCAACCTCGGAGACCAACGCGGCGACTTCCGAGACGAACGCGGCAGCCAGCGCCAGCGCCGCGGCGACCTCCGAGACCAATGCGGAGGTCTCGGCGATCACCGCGTTGACCGCGAAGATCGATGCACAGGCCGCCCAGACGGCGGCGGAAGCCGCCCAGGCTGCCGCTGAGGCAGCCGTGGGCTGGGACACCTCCGTCACTCTCGAGGCGTACGCCGCCGCCGGAGACGGCGTGACCGACGACAGCGCGGCGTGGAACAGCGCGGTCGCGGACGCCCATACCAACGGGAAGACCCTGATCCTCGACGGGCGCTCGTACTACATTCCGAACGCGACGACGCAGGATCTCACGACCGAAGTGACGGTCGTCGGCATCGGGAACTCGAAGCTCCTCGGTGGCAGCGGCGGCCCGGTCCTGTTCAGGCCCCTCTCGGCGGGATTGCGCTTCTGGAACATCTACACCGAGAACATGGCGCTCATCGACAATTTCAATGAGCTGACCGGGAACATCGATCTCATCGACATCCGGGGCTGGCGCTACAGCAACGGCGCGCAGTTCTCGGCGAGGCTCAGGGAGGACTACAGCTCCGGGTACTATCTCACGACGCTCCGCCTCCTCGACATCAGCGGCACCGGCGGCCTCGGCGGTCTGTCCTTCTCGCTCGCGGTCAAGTACGCGGACGTGGACGACTACGATGTCCGGGACATCTCCGTCCCCAACAGCGACGACCACTTCGACGGCGACGACATGATCAACTCGGGCTACGGGGACGGTCTGTTGATCGGCGACGACGACCCAGACGCGCAGGATCTGTGTGTCCGCTGGTCCATCGGTCGGGTCGCAGTGGCCGGCATTAATGACGCCCGGGTGCAGAAGAACAGTGGGCAGGTCGCGTCCTGTGACGGCGTCCGGCTGCTCGGCCAGAACATGCTCATCGGCCAGCTCCTGATCGAGGGCGTCACCAGCTACTATCGGTCCGACACGACCGCCGTATACTTCAAGGGGCAGAACTCCAGCGTCGGCCAGATTCTCACGATCAACGCCGGGCATCACGAGGCAAGCGTCGTGTTCAAGGGCGCACGCCGCGTCGCCGGATCACAGGCCAAGGGCTTCAACATCGACGTCGACAAGATCAAGCTCTTCGCCGACGACGGTGAGGACCGGGCCGCGGTGTACTTCGGGACCGACGACATCCGTGTCGGCTACCTGTCGGTCGAGGGCTACGGCGGTGACATCGAGGACCCGGACGACCCCGGCGTCCGTTTGCAGGGCTCCGGCGCGCTGGTGTACTGCGAGGCGTCGGAGTCCGAGCGGCTCCAGATCGACGGCTACTCGTTCTACAACTGCTCGGTCGGCGGCACTGCGGCTGCGGTCCGCCTGTTCACGTTGCAGGGCTACAAGGAGATCAGGATCGGGGTCGGCTACATCGACGGGGTCTCGAACGACAACCTGTTCTCGACGCAGACACCGTCCGACGATCCGACGCCGTATCCGATCCTGCACGTCTTCCACTGGGTGGAGACGACCGTGGCCGCGCGCCTGATCTCCATCGGGCCGGTCAACGCGCGGAACTTCTCGGGCAACGGTTCGGACGTCCGCCTGATCACGATGGGCGGGTCGGTCGACCTGGACCGCCTCGTCGTCCATTCGCCGATCTGCGACGCCACGGTGAACGACGGGATCACGCTCAGCTCGGGCGCGGACCCCGTCAGCGCGATTGACCACTTCGAGCTGATCGGGGGCGACCTGTCCGCTTGCCCGGACAACCAGCTCGTCGAGGGCATCACGCCCGGGACCAGGCGCATCTTTGGCTGCAAGGGCGTCTACGTCGATCCGACTGTGGTGGCGGACATCGCCGGCGGCTCGCAGACGATCAACCACTCCGGGGTCGAGCGCCTCGAGTACCTGAACGGCGATGTCGGCGGCTGGAGTGACACGGACCACGACTTCACCGCCGCCGAGGCCGGCGTGTACCTGATCGACATCTACACGTCGGTCCGTCCCGACACGGCGGAGGACGTGCTCTGGACGCTCGAGGCGGTCAAGTCGAACGGGGCCGAACCGACCCCGACCGAGAACGTGATCGCCAGGATGAAGACACTCGTCGCCCAGCGCGCCTCGACGGCGGACCACGAGAGCCTGCACGTCTCCCGGGTCTTCGAACTGGCCGTGGGCGAGAAGCTCTTCGGCCAGCTCAGCCATGACAGCGGCACGAACAAGGTGCTGCCCGGCGGCACGGCAGCCGAGAACTTCATCCAGATCACGAAGCTCTCGTAGGAGGCCGGATCATGCAGACCTGTTACCTCCGTTTCGGCGCCGGCGCCGACCTGCGGACAGCCTTCGACGCCGCCACGGCGCTGAACGCTCCGCGCACGCCCTGCACGCCCCAGACCCTCGACCACTGGGCCTGCGTCGCCCGGCCGACAGAGTGGCGGCGGTGGGGGAACAGCGATGGGTGAGAACACCGCGATCGCGGAGCCATGTGATCTCCCGTCGTGGCCGACGGGGGCCCGCATGAAGCTACCGGCGCGAGCCAGGGCGTGGGGGCGCCCCAAGGCTGCAAGTGGCCAGTTGCAGCTGACCCGTCACCCCGCTGGGGGCAGGCGCATTCTGTCGCTCAGCGATGATCAAGTCCATCCACGTCGCCGGAAAGGCCGGCGGGGGCCGCGGTGTTGACGCACCGCGAACCGGGCGAGCTGACACGCCCACGACCGCAACCGGCCGCTCTGCGGCCGTCCCGCCACCCCTGCAGGGGCGGGGCGATAGTGAAACCCGAGGATCATGGAGTCGAATCCAAACGCTCTCTCGCCCGTCGACCCGGTGCGGCCCGTCGCGCCCTATGTCGGCGGCAAGCGCAACCTGGCCAAGCGCCTGGTCGCGCGCATCAACGAGACGCCGCACGACGGCTACGCCGAGGTCTTCGTCGGCATGGGCGGCGTCTTCCTTCGCCGCACGGCCCGGCCGAAGGTCGAGGTGATCAACGACCGGAGCCGCGACGTCGCCAACTTCTTCCGCATCCTCCAGCGCCACTACACGGCCTTCATGGAGATGATGCGCTTCCAGGTCACAACCCGGGCTGAGTTCGAGCGGCTGTCGGCCACCGATCCGGCGACGCTGACCGACCTGGAGCGCGCCGCGCGCTTCCTCTATCTCCAGCGCACGGCCTTCGGCGGCAAGGTCGCGGGCCGGAACTTCGGCGTGAGCTCCGGCCATGGCGGCCGCTTCAACGTCACCACGCTGGCGCCGATGCTGGAGGACGTGCACAGCCGCCTCGCCGGCGTGGTGGTCGAATGCCTGCCATGGCGGGCCTTCATCGAGCGCTACGACCGGCCGGGCATGCTGTTCTACCTCGACCCGCCCTACTGGGGCAGCGAGGGCGACTACGGCACGGATCTGTTCGGCCGCGAGCAGTTCGCGGAGATGGCCGAGGCACTCGGCCGACTGAAGGGTTGCTTCCTGATGTCCATCAACGACACGCCGGAGATCCGGGAGCTCTTCGCCGGCTTCGCCATCGAGGAGGTCACGACGACGTACACGCTCACCAAGGGCCGTTCCCGACCGGCAGCGGAGCTGATCATCTCCGGCGGTGCTCCACCCTGATTCGGGAGAGGTCTATCAACGGTCTCTGAGGCGGCTATTATCGCCCGCTGAGAGGCGGCTAAATGTGCTCCAGATTCAAGCGGCGAGGACTCCGGAAACATGTGGCGCGCTACAAGGATCCAACCCCTCCCCGTCCCTCCCCCTGGCAGGGGGAGGGTGGCCCGCGTCAGCGGGTCGGGTGGGGGGTCGATCCTCCGAAAGGCTCAGTGCTGCGCGATGCGGCGGCGGATGCGGCGCAACACCCAGCCGAGGACGGGCAGGCGTTCGTAGAATTGCCCGGCGGCGTCCCAGTAGTCGAGATGTTCGCGGACGCGCCCCTCGGCGTCGAAGCGGATCACGCTGACGCCGTGGACGATCCAGGGCTCGCGCCCCAGCGCCCTGACGGAGCCCGACATGGTCCAGCGCACCATGCCGGTGTCGGCGGCGGTCATGCCCTTCTCGTCGACGCTCAGCGCATAGTCGCGCATGCCGTCGAACATGGCGGCGAAAACCCGGCGCAGGTCGTCCAGGCCGCGGAAATCGCTGAAGGGATCGGCGAAATGCACGTCCTCGGCGTAGATCTCGCCGAGCCGGCCGACATCCGCCGCGGTCATGCGCTCGAAGAAGGCGGCGAAGCGATCAAGCCTGGCGGCGTCCGCGGGTGGCCCGGCGGATGAGGGGGAGAGCGAGTCCATAGGGCAGGCACCTCAGCGCTTTCATGATCAGGACGAAGGGGAGCGGGAACGCGACCTCGAACCGGCCGTCCAGCACGCCGTCGGCGAGGGCGCGCGCCGCCTTGTCGACGGGCATCAGGAAGGGCATGGGAAAGTCGTTCTTCGCCGACAGCGGCGTCTCGACGAAGCCCGGCACGATGATGCCGAAATGCACGCCCTTCGGCTTCAGCTCCGTGTGCAGCGCCTCGGCCATGTTGATCAGCCCGGCCTTGCTCATCCCGTATGCGGAGGCCATGGGCAGGCCGATATAGCCCGACAGCGAAGCGGTGGGATAGATCCTGCCCGCGCCGCGCGCGGTCATCCGCGCCAGCAGCGGGCGCAGCGGCCGCGCGACGCCCATCACGTTGACCTCGAAGGTCTGCGCCAGCGCCTCCGGGTCGAAATCATCGACCGTCATGGGCCGGTAGATGCCGGCGTTGAGGATGGCGATGCCGATGGGGCCGAGGTCCCGCTCGACCGCCTCGATCACCGCCGTCATCCGCGCCTCGTCGGTGACGTCACCGGGCCAGGCCGTGATGTCGCCCAGCAGGCCATCGGCCTCCGCGGCCAGTTCCTGCAGCCTGTCCTCGCTGCGCGCGGTGGCGGCGACGCGGTAGCCGCGGCGGGCGAATTCCAGCGCCGCCTGCCGCCCCAGCCCCGAACTGGCGCCCGTAATCCAGACGATGGCGCTCATTCGCGGGCCATCCGGGGGCCGTTGACGCACTGCACGCAGCGATAGTCGATGACGCTGCCATTCTCCCTGAAACGCAGTTTCACCCAGCGGCCGTCCCCGTCGTACCAGACGTCGATGTCGCGCAGATCGCCGTCGAAGCGGTAGCGGGTGGCCTCGACCGGTCCGGCGTTGGTGGCGACCCGCTCCTGGCCGACGCGGCTGACGCGCACCTCGGCGACGTCGCCGGTCAGCGTGTTGATCAGCCGCGAGCCGGTCACCGCGCCGGGATGCCAGTGATTGCTGGGAAAGACGCCCTGATCGGTGGTCTCGGCGCCGTCCGGGCCGCTGACCACCAGCCGACCGTTCCGGCGGTCGACCCGCACCGTGCGGCGGTCGCCGTCGTCATTGGTGCTGGCCGTAAGGTCGAGCAGCGCACCGTCGCGCCAGGACGCGTCCGAGCGGTAGTCGAAGCGGAACACGGTGAAGCCGATCATCTTGACCGCCGCGTTGAACTGCGCCCTGACCCCCAGGTTCCCGCCGTCGCGCGTGAAGCGGACGACATGCTGGCCGATCCGGTCCTCGCCGCGATAGACGTCGAAGACGATGCGCTCGCCATAGGCCTTCAGCGGGTCGAAATCGGCCGGCGCCGCAGCCGCCGCGGGCCCCGCCGGCGCAAGCGCGAGCACCAGGGCGGCGGCCAAGCTCTTCATTCCGGACGGCACGATGGATACTCCTGCGGCGCGCGGGGATCTGATCCCGCATATGCGAAGCCTACGCGCCGGCGCAAGGCGTGGATCACGGGCCCTGTCGGCCTTGCCGCCGCGGGCGGCGCGTGGTCTGCTGGCCGGAGAGCTTTCCCCGCCCGCCGGACCGCCGAATGAAGCCGCTCCTCTACGTCCTGCTCGCCATCGTTCTGCTGCTGGCCCTTGCCTTCCTGCTGGGCGCGCGGGAGCGGGTGCGCACCGCCATCGGCTTCCGGCCTGCGGACCTGGGCGCCGATCCGGCGGCGGCGCTCGCGGCGTCCGAGGCGCGCTTCCGCGACATCCGTGCGGGCCAGGCCAGGGAGATCGTCTGGCGCGACCCGGCGGCGCCGGCGCGCACCGAATGGGCGGTGGTCTACGTCCATGGCTTCTCGGCCAGCAAGGCGGAGATCCGTCCCGTCCCCGACCGCATCGCCGCGGCGCTGGGGGCGAACCTGTTCTATACCCGGCTGGCCGGCCATGGCCGCACCGGCGCGGCCATGGCGGAGGCGGAGGCCGGCGACTGGCTGGATGACGTCGCCGAGGCCCTGGAGGTCGGCCGGCGCATCGGCGAGAAGGTCATCGTCATCGCCACCTCCACCGGCGCCACCGCGGTGACCCATCATGCCGTGACGGGCGATCACATGGCTGGCGTCCGGGCGCTGATCTTCGTCTCGCCCAATTTCGGCGTCCGCTCGAAGGCCGCCGCCGCGCTCACCCTGCCGTGGGCGCGCCGGCTCCTGCCGCTCGCCTTCGGGCGGGAGCGCGACACGGGCGCCGAGAATGACGAGGTGGAGCGGCACTGGCAGACGCGCTACCCGACCGTGGCGCTGCTGCCCATGGCGGCGCTGGTGAAGCACGTCGCCGCGGAGGACCACGGCCGGGCCGGGACGCCGCTGCTCGTGTTCCACTCCCCCGACGACAAGGTGGTCGATCCGGCGGCGACGCGGCGGGTCTTCGACCGCTGGGGCGGGCCGAAGCGCTGGATCGACGTGCCCGGCGCCGCCGGTCCCAGCCATCATGTCATCGCCGGCGATATCATGAGCCCCGCGACAACGGAAGAGGTCGTCGACGCCGCACTGGACTGGCTGGACGCCACAGCGGGTGCGCGCTGAGCGCGGCCGGGCTTGACCGCGGCGGGAAAAGGCTGAAAAGAAGCGCTCCACCGAACCTATCGTGAGCACGGAGGCCGCCATGGCGGGCCATTCACAGTTCAAGAACATCATGTACCGCAAGGGCGCGCAGGACGCGAAGCGCGCCAGGGTGTTCACCAAGCTGGCGCGGGAGATCACCGTGTCGGTGAAGGAATCCGGCGACGACCCGACCGCCAATCCGCGCCTGCGCGCGGCCATCGCCGCCGCCCGCAAGGAAAACATGCCCAACGACAACATCGACCGCGCCATCAAGCGCGCGACGGGCGACGGCGCCGCCGATACCTTCGAGAACATCCGCTATGAGGGCTACGGACCGGGCGGCGTGGCGCTGATCGTCGAGGCGCTGACCGACAACCGCAACCGCACCGCCTCCGAGGTCCGCTCCGCCTTCTCCAAGCACGGCGGCAGCCTGGGCGAGACCAACTCGGTCTCCTTCATGTTCGACCATGTGGGCGTGATCGAGTACCCGGCCGCCGCCGCCCGGATGGAGGCCCTGTTCGAAACGGCGGTCGAGGCCGGCGCCGACGACGTGGTCGCCGGCGAGGATGGCTTCGAGGTGATCACCGCCGTGGAAGCCTTCAACGACGTCCGCGAGGCGCTGGAGGCGGAATTCGGCGAGGCCGGGCGGGCCGGCCTGGAATGGCGGCCGCAGAACACCGTCGAGGTCGACGAGGAGAAGGCCGGCACCCTGCTGAAGCTGGTCGACGCCCTGGACGACAATGACGACGTCCAGAAGGTGCACGCCAATTTCGAGGTTTCCGACGAGGTCATGGCCCGGCTGGAAGGATGATATGACCCGGCTGCGGCTGATCGGCCTGGATCCCGGCCTGCGTCACACCGGCTGGGGCGTGGTCGATGTGGAGGGCAACCGGCTGATCTGGGTCGCCGACGGCTCGGTCGCCTCCGACCCGAAGGGCAGCCTCGCCGAGCGGCTGGTGCAGCTCCACGACGGCCTGCAGGCGGTGATCGCCGAATGGCGGCCCGACGCGGCGGCGGTCGAGGAGACCTTCGTCAACAAGAACCCGACCTCGACTCTGAAGCTGGGTCAGGCGCGCGGCGTCTCGCTGCTGGTCGCCTCCCTGAACGGCCTGCCGGTGACCGAATACGCCCCCAATGCGGTCAAGAAGGCCGTGGTCGGCACCGGCCATGCGCACAAGGACCAGATCCACCTGATGGTGAAGACGCTGCTGCCCGGCGCGCGGCTGACCAACGAACACGCCACCGACGCGCTGGCCTGCGCCATCTGCCACGCCCATCACGGTACGGGACCGACGCCATCTGCGCTGCCGCGCTGAATCTGCTACAACGGCCCGATACCGAATCATCCCCGGACCGCCGCCCGCCATGATCGCCAGCCTCAAGGGAATTCTCGACCGGATCGGCGCCGATCACGCGGTGATCGACGTCGGCGGCGTGGGCTATCTGGTGTTCTGCTCGGCCCGCACCCTGGCGGCGCTGGGGACGGAGGGCGATGCGGTCGCCATCCAGGTCGAGACCCATGTCCGCGAGGATCACATTCACCTCTACGGCTTCGCCGACCGCGCCGAGAAGGAGCTGTTCGGCCTGCTGCAGACCGTCCAGGGCGTGGGCGCGAAGGTGACGCTGCAGATCCTCTCGGCGCTGGCCGCCGACGACATCCGCATGGCCATCGCGTCCGGTGACGTCGCCACGATCACCCGCGCGCCGGGCGTCGGCAAGCGCCTGGCGCAGCGCATCGCCAGCGAACTGAAGGACAAGGTCGGCGCCCTGCCCGCCCGGCCGGCGCAGGCCGGTGCGGCTCCGGGCGCGGCCCCGGTCGGCGGCGCGGCGGGCGACGCGGCCTCGGCGCTGGTCAATCTGGGCTACCGCCGGGCCGAGGCCGAGGCGGCGGTGCTGCGCGGCGCGGCCATCGCCGGCGAGGACGCCACCGTCGAGGCCCTGATCACCGCCGGGCTGAAGGAGCTGGCGCGGTGAGCGGCGCCGAGGGCGAGCGGCTGGTGACGGGCGAGCAGCGCCCGGAGGACGGCGGCGAGATCGGCCTCAGGCCGCTGGAACTCACCGATTTCATCGGCCAGCAGAAGGTGCGCGAGAACCTGCGCGTCTTCATCGACGCCGCCCGCGCCCGGGGCGAAGCCATGGACCACACCCTGTTCTTCGGTCCGCCCGGCCTCGGCAAGACGACGCTGGCGCAGATCGTCGCCCGCGAACTCGGCGTGAACTTCCGCGCCACCTCCGGTCCGGTGATCGCCCGCGCCGGCGACCTCGCGGCCATCCTGACCAACCTGGAGGCGCGCGACGTCCTGTTCATCGACGAGGTGCACCGCCTTAATCCTGCCGTAGAAGAGATTCTATATCCCGCCATGGAGGATTTTCAGCTCGATCTGGTGATCGGCGAGGGGCCGGCCGCGCGCTCGGTGAAGATCGATCTGCCGCCGTTCACGCTGGTGGCGGCGACGACGCGCTCGGGCCTGCTGACCACGCCGCTGCGCGACCGCTTCGGCATTCCCTGCCGGCTGGAGTTCTACGCGCCTGCCGAGCTGGAGCAGATCGTCCGCCGCGGCGCCCGGGTGCTGGGGCTGAAGCTCACCGCCGACGGCGCCGCCGAGATCGCCCGACGGGCCCGCGGCACGCCGCGCGTCGCCGGACGGCTGCTCCGGCGGGTGCGGGACTTCGCCGCTGTCGCCGGCGCGGACGAAGTGGACGCGCCGAAGGCTGACGCGGCGCTGAAGCGCCTTGAGGTCGACGAGGCTGGCCTCGACGCCATGGACCGGCGCTATCTGCGCTGCATGGCGGAGAACTATGGCGGCGGGCCGGTCGGCGTCGACAACCTCGCCGCCGCCCTGTCGGAGCCGCGCGACGCCATCGAGGACATCATCGAGCCCTATCTGATCCAGCAGGCGCTGGTGGTGCGCACCCCGCGCGGGCGGATGATGACCGCCGCCGCCTGGACGCATCTGGGACTCGCGGCGCCGCAATCGGCCATGCCGGGGCAGATGGACATGCTGGACGGCGGCGATGGCTGAGCCGGCAGCGGCAGCGCTGGGCCGGGTCGAGGCCGACGCCCACCTGTTTCCCGTCCGCGTCTACTGGGAGGACACGGACGCCGGCGGCATCGTCTACTACGCCAACTATCTGAAATTCGCCGAGCGCGCGCGCTCCGACATGCTGCGCCTGATCGGCGTCGACCAGGCCGCGATCTGGCGCGACGGCGCGATGTTCGCCGTCCGCGACGTGAAGGTCGAATATCTGCGTCCGGCGCGGCTGGACGATGACCTTTTGGTGACCACGCGCCTCGATGCGCTGAAGGGCGCGACGATCGCGCTGCGGCAGGATATCTCCCGGCTTGGGGCCCCCCTTGTCCGGGCCCATGTACGTGCGGCATTTATCGGTCTCGACGGAAGGCCCCGGCGCATTCCGCCCGCGATTTGCGCCGCGATGGAACGCCTGACAGGAAACGGCAGGGAAGAATCAACATGAACGAAGACGTCATCGCCCGGCAATTCGCGGGGGCCGCCGAGGTGGATCTGTCGATGTGGTCGCTGTTCCTGCGCGCCGACATCGTCGTGCAGATCGTGATGCTGGCGCTGCTGGTCGCCTCGATCTGGTGCTGGGCCATCATCTTCGAGAAGTGGGTCCGCTACCGCCGGGTGCAGAAGCAGGCCGACGAGTTCGAGCGCCTGTTCTGGTCGGGGGGCAGCCTGGAAAAGCTCTACGACGAGATCGGCGCCAATGCCTCCCACCCGATGGCGGTGCTGTTCGCCGGGGCGATGCGGGAGTGGCGGCGCACCGCCGAACGCGGCCTGGCCCGGACCGACAAGCTCCGCGCTGGCCTGCAGGACCGCATCAGCCAGGTCATGCGCATCTCCATCGACCGGGAGGTCGACCGCCTGGAGCGCTATCTGGGCGTGCTGGCGACCGTCGGCTCGACCGCTCCGTTCCTCGGCCTGTTCGGCACCGTCTGGGGCATCATGGACAGTTTCCAGTCCATCGCGGCGACCAACAACACCTCTCTGGCGGTGGTCGCGCCGGGCATCGCCGAGGCCCTGTTCGCCACGGCGCTGGGTCTCGTCGCCGCCATCCCCGCGACCGTCGCCTACAACAAGTTCGCCAATGACATCGCCCGCTACGCCACCCGGCTGGAGGGCTTCGCAGGCGAGTTCTCGGCGATCATGTCGCGCCAGCTCGACGAAGGGGAGAGCCGCTGATGGCGATCCAGGTCCATGGCGGCCGGTTCCGGCGCAAGCGCTTCACGCCCATGTCGGAGATCAACGTCACGCCCTTCGTCGACGTCATGCTGGTGCTGCTGGTGGTCTTCATGATCGCCGCGCCGCTGCTGTCGGTCGGCGTGCCGGTGGAACTGCCCCGGGCGGTCGCGCCCAACCTGCAGGGTCTGGACGAGCCGCTGGCGGTGACCATAGACGAGGAAGGGAAGATCTATCTGCAGGAGAAGGAAATCGAACTGGGCGATCTGGTGCCGGCGCTGATCGCCATCACCAACGGCAACCAGGAGCGGCGCATCTTCGTGCGCGGCGACCGCACGATCGCCTATGGCCGGGTGATCGAGGCCATGGGCGCCATCAACGCCGCCGGATTCACGCGGGTCGCGCTGGTCGCGCAGGCGCCGGCGCGGGTCGGGGAATGATGCGGGAGGCGTGATGGTCCGGGGCGCCGCATTCTCGTTCGGCCTGCACGTCCTCGTGGTCGTGATGCTGGTGCTCGACTATGCCTTTCTGGACTCGCCGGCCGAGGTGCTGAGCGACCCCATCATCCCCGTCGAACTGACCACCATCGGCCCGGAAACCAATCAGGCCACCGCGGGCGAGAAGACCGACGCCCCGCCGCCGCCGCAGGCCACCGCGCCGGACAGCCCGCCGCCGCCTCCGCCCCCGCCGCCTGCCGCGGCGCCGGAGCCGCCGCCCCTGCCCGACACCAACGCCCTGGTGCGCGAGGCGCCGGAGCCGCCCGCCCCTGAGCCGGAGCCGGAGCCGGAACCCGATGTCGCCGTGGCGCCGCCCGCGCCGCGCCCGGCGGTCGAGGAGCGCGCCGACAAGGCGGTCGCGCCCAAGGAGAAGGTGGTCGAGGAGGCCGAGAAGCTGGCGGCGCGCGAGCCTCTGCCGGAGCCGAAGGCGCCCGAGCCCGGGCCGGAGCCGGAGAAGAAGGCGGAACCGAAGCCCGACCCGAAGCCGGAGCCCGAGAAGAAGACCGCTGCGACGCCGCCGGAACCGGCGCCAAAGCCCGCACCCGAGAAGACCGAGAAGAAGGGCCTCGATCTCGACCGGCTGGCCGCCAAGATCGACCGCATGGCCGATGAACGCCAGCCGCCGCGGCCGCGCGAGCAGGACCGGCGGCAGCTGGCCGACATCCGCATCGGCGAGGGCGGCGTGTCACAGAATCGGCTCAATCAGAAACTATCGGTTTCGGAAGTGGACCTCCTGCGACACCGGCTGCGGGAGAACTGGAGCCCGAACCACGGGGCGCCCGGCGTCGAGAGCATGCAGGTCGTGATAAGCATAGTCCTCAAACCCGACGGCACGCTGGCGGCGCCGCCCCGCGTCATCGACGGGTTCGACGCGGGTCAGTCGCGGGACGTGTTCGGCGCCTTCTCCGACAGCGCCGTCCGGGCCGTCTACAAGTCGCAGCCGCTGCCCCTGCCGCAGGAGAAGTTCCAGGACTGGCAGGAGATCGAGATCAACTTCAACCTCAGGGACATGTACGGCTGATGATCATTGCAGGAATTCGACGCCTTCCGGCCTTCGCGGCGCTGGCGCTTGTCGCCCTGGCGCTGCTGGCTGCGGCGCCGGCCCGCGCGCAGCTTCAGGTCGACGTCACCAGCGCCAATGTCGACCCGCTGCCGATCGCGGTCACCGACATCCACGGCGAGACCCGCACGACGCGCGAACTGGGCCAGGAGATCGCCTCCGTGATCCGGGGCAACCTGACCCGCTCGGGCCTGTTCCGGGTCATCGACCCGCGCGCCTATCTGGAGGAGCCGGCCGCCATCCAGGTCAGGCCCAACTTCGGCAACTGGCGCACCATCCAGGCCCAGGCCCTCGTTGCGGGCAATGTCAGCATCGAGAGCGACGGGCGGCTGCGGACGGAGTTCCGGCTGTGGGACGTCTTCGCAGGAGCCCAGCTCACCGGCCTCGTCTACTTCACCTCGCCGGAGAACGCCCGCCGCATCGGCCACATCATTTCCGACGCCATCTACAAGCGGCTCACCGGCGAGGAGGGCTATTTCGACACCCGCATCGTCTATGTCGCCGAATCGGGCCCGCCCGACCGCCGGGTCAAGCGGCTGGCAATCATGGACCAGGATTCGGCCAATCACCGCTTCCTCACCGACGGCTCCAACCTGGTGCTGACGCCGCGCTTCTCGCCGACGCAGCAGGTCGTGACCTACATGTCGTATTTCCAGAACCAGCCGCGCGTCTACCTGTTCAACATCGACACCGGCCAGCAGGAGATCCTGGGCGACTTCCCGGGCATGACCTATGCGCCGCGCTTCTCCCCGGACGGTGAACGGGTGCTGTTCTCCATGGCCGAAGGCGGCAATTCCGACGTCTTCATCATGGACCTGCGCACGCGGGTGACGCGGCGGCTGACGCGCAATCTGGCGATCGACACTTCGCCCAGCATGTCGCCGGACGGCCAGCAGGTGACCTTCAACTCCGACCGTTCCGGCGGCCAGCAGATCTACACCATGAACGCCGACGGCTCGAACGTGCAGCGCATCAGCTTTGGCGATGGCCGCTACGCGACGCCGGTCTGGTCGCCGCGCGGCGACCTGATCGCCTTCACCAAGCTGAAGGGCGGGCGTTTCTTCATCGGGGTGATGCGGCCCGACGGCACCGGCGAACGGATCCTGACCGAAAGCTTCCTGGACGAGGGGCCGACATGGTCGCCGAACGGCCGCGTCCTGATCTTCTTCCGGCAGGTGCCCGGCAGCAATGACGGCCGCGGCGGCAGCGTCAAGCTCTGGTCGGTCGACCTTACCGGGCGCAACCTCAGGGAGGTGCCGACGCCGCTGGACGCCTCGGACCCCGCCTGGTCGCCGCTGTCGGCGTTGTCGCCCTGATTTGGGGCCGAATGACACGTATTTGCCACACCGTAGGGCCGGTTCGGCCCAACTCCGCCGTTTTGCTTTGCGAACTTGGGTGTTAAATGTTGCAGCCACTGTCCGCGTCCGCGTGACTTAATCAAGCGCCGGACAGCATCTGCAACCTGACGTCACGTGGGCGTCAAGCATGAGGGAGCAACAATAAAGATGCGCCAGCGATTTCTGATCAAGATGGGCAGCCTCGCCGCTGCCCTGTTCCTCGTCGCCGCCTGCGGCGAGGAGGAGCCGGTGACCACCACCAGCGACACCGGCGGCGGACAGGCGCAGGCGGCGCCGGCGCCGGCGCCGCAGGCCGAGCCGAGCCAGCCGGCCGGCCCCCAGCCGGGCACGCAGGAACACTTCGTGCTGAACGTGGGCGACCGCGTGTTCTTCGACTTCGACCGCTACGACCTCGACGCCGAAGACATCGAAACCCTGCGCCGCCAGGCAGCCTATCTGCAGCAGTTCCCGTCGAAGAACGTGGTTATCGAGGGTCATGCCGACGAGCGCGGCACCCGCGAGTACAACCTCGGCCTCGGCGACCGCCGCGCCACCTCGGTGAAGGACTACCTGGTCAGCCTCGGCGTTGCGCCCGGCCGCATCACCACGATCTCCTACGGCAAGGAGCGTCCGGTGGCGCTGGGTCACAACGAGGAAGCCTGGGCCCAGAACCGCCGCGCGGTGACCGTCATCGCCAACTGACCAACGGGCAGGCGAGCTGAACGCATTCGCGGCGGGGGCCGGGAGGGACCCCGCCCGCGGATGCGGGTCCGCGGGGGGCGATCGAAGAAGGAGACGCGATGATATCCGCTGTTCGACCTTTTGCGCTCGCCGCCGCGGCGGCGATGCTGGCCCTGCCGGCGGTCCCGGCGTCGGCGCAGGACCTCGCGCCGCTGCAGGACCGGGTGCAGCGCCTGGAGCGCAGCATCAACGACCTCAAGGCCCATGTGCTGGGCGGCAGGCCCCTGCCGTCGGACAGCGCCGGGGCCGCGGCGACAGCGCCGCCATCCGGCGATGACAGGGCGGCTGCCGGGCTGAAGGTGCAGGCGCTGGAAACCGAGATCCGGGAACTCACCAACCGGCTCGAGGAGATCGACTTCACGGTGCGGCGGCTGAACGACCGCATGGACAAGCTGGTCGCCGACATCGATTTCCGACTGACCGCCATCGAACGCAATCTTGCCGCCGGCGGGGGCGCGCCGCCGGCCGCGGGCCAGGGTCCGGCCGGCGACGGTTCCAACAGCAGCGCCGGCGGCGTCGCGCCGGGTCCGCGCAATCTCGGGACGGTCTCGCCGGAGGCGCTGGAGCGCGTGCCGGCGCCGGCGGAGAACGGCGCCGCTGGCGGGTCGGAGAGCGCGGCGCTGGCCGCGCCGGCGCGGCCCGTCGAGACGCCGGCCGCCGCCGGGGGCACCCCGCAGGAGGCCTACAACGCTGCCTTCGACATGCTGCGCTCGAAGCGCTTCGGCGAGGCCGAGTCCGCCTTCAGCGGCTTCCTTGCCAGCTATCCGGAACACGAGCTGGCCGGCAACGCCCAGTACTGGCTGGGCGAGACCTATTATGTCCAGCAGGACTACGAGAGCGCCGCGGGGGCCTTTCTGGAGGGCTACAAGAAATACCGCGGCAGCTCGAAAGCGCCCGACAACCTGCTGAAGCTCGGCATGACGCTGACCAAGCTGGGCCAGAACAAGGACGCCTGCGCGGTCTTCGACGAGCTGCGGGACCGCTACCCCGACGCCGCGCAGACCCTGTTGCGGCGCGCCGACAGTGAGCGCCGCCGGGCGGGCTGCTGACGGCGGTCCGGCGGCGGCCTTCCGGGCCGCGCTCGCGGCCCTGCCGCCGGCGGGTCCGCACGTCGCCGTGGCGTTCTCCGGCGGCCCCGACAGCACCGCGCTGCTGCGCCTGACCCGGGACTGGGCCGCGGAAAGCGGACGGCGGGTCAGCGCCCTGGTCGTGGATCACGGATTGCGGTCCGAATCGGCGGCGGAGGCCGAGCTGG
Organism: Minwuia thermotolerans; assembly: GCF_002924445.1. NCBI lineage: Bacteria > Pseudomonadati > Pseudomonadota > Alphaproteobacteria > Minwuiales > Minwuiaceae > Minwuia > Minwuia thermotolerans. The sequence continues at coordinate 89,790 of NZ_PIGG01000004.1, read as the reverse complement.
CGGCGCGCAGGGCGCGGGCGCTGGGCGTCGACGCGGCGGTGCTCGCCCGGCAGGGCGCCCGCCCCGGCTCCGGGCTGCAGGAAGCCGCGCGGGAGGCGCGTTACGCGCTGCTCCTCGACTGGTGCCGCGCGTACGGCGCTGGCGAATTGTTCATCGGCCACCACCGGGACGACCAGGCCGCGACGGTGCTGATGCGTCTCAGGCGCGGCAGCGGGCTGGACGGGCTGGCGGCGATGCGGCCCGAGAGCCGCCGCGGAGGCCTGCGCCTGATCCGGCCCCTGCTGGGCGTGGCGCGGGCCGATCTGCTGGCGCTGCTGCGCGACGCCGGCGACGACTGGATCGAGGATCCCGGCAATGACAGCCCCGAGTTCGAGCGCAACCGGCTGGACGGCTGGCTGGCGGAACTGGACGAGGACGGCCGTCTCCGCCGCCGGCTGGGCCGGCTGGCGCGGCGCGCGGCGCGGGCCGCCGACGCGCTGGAGACCGCCGCCGGCGACGCCTTCGCGGCGCTCTGCGCCGACCCGTCGGCGCGGCCGCTGGTGCTGGACCCCGCCGGCTGGCGGGCCCTGCCCGAGGAGATGGCGCTGCGCGTGCTCGACCGCGCGATCCGGGAAGTGGCGGGCGCGCGCGCGCCGCTCGGCCGGCTGGAGGACGCCATGGCGCGGCTGGAGACCCAGCGCCGGGTCACGGTGGGCGGCACGGTGCTGGCGCTGGACCGGACGGCGTTGAGCGTGGCGGCGGAGGCGCGGTCCACACGCGGCGATCAACTCTGATCCACGGAGGCGCGCGGCGAAAGATCGGCCCTTGCGCCTGCTTGCCCGAAACGCTTTAACGCTTATCTAGCAAAGGTGCGCCGAGACTGGCGGTCTCTCCGCCGGAGCGGCCGGCGCCCTGATGACATGATCGAAACGGGAAACACGTGGCACCCTTCGGAAGAAACCTTGCTCTCTGGATCATCATCGCGCTGCTCGCGCTGGCGCTGTTCAACCTGTTCCAGAGCCCCTCGAACAACACCACCGGGCAGCAGCTCACCTATTCGCAGTTCCTGACCAAGGTCGAGGAAGGCGGCGTCCGCGACGTCACCATCGAAGGCAACAACATCTCCGGCCATCTGCAGGGCGGCCAGCCCTTCCAGACCTATGCGCCCTCGGACCCGACGCTGATCGACACGCTGCGCGACCGCGGCGTGGACATCGACGCCAAGCCGCGGGAGGAGGGCAGCGCGCTGTTCTCCATCTTCGTGTCCTGGTTCCCGATGTTGCTGCTGATCGCGGTCTGGATCTTCTTCATGCGCCAGATGCAGGGCGGCGGCGGCAAGGCCATGGGCTTCGGCAAGTCCAAGGCCCGGCTGATGACCGAACGCCAGGGCCGCGTCACCTTCGAGGACGTCGCCGGCGTCGACGAGGCCAAGGAGGAGCTCGAGGAGATCGTCGAGTTCCTCAAGGACCCGCAGAAGTTCCAGCGGCTCGGCGGCCGCATCCCCAAGGGCTGCCTGCTGGTCGGACCGCCCGGCACCGGCAAGACGCTGATCGCGCGCGCCGTGGCCGGCGAGGCCAACGTGCCCTTCTTCACAATCTCGGGCTCCGACTTCGTCGAGATGTTCGTCGGCGTCGGCGCCAGCCGCGTGCGCGACATGTTCGAACAGGGCAAGAAGAACGCGCCCTGCATCATCTTCATCGACGAGATCGACGCCGTCGGCCGGCACCGCGGCGCGGGCCTCGGCGGCGGCAATGACGAGCGCGAGCAGACCCTGAACCAGCTGCTGGTCGAGATGGACGGCTTCGAGGCCAACGAGGGCGTGATCCTGATCGCCGCCACCAACCGCCCCGACGTGCTGGACCCGGCGCTGCTGCGCCCCGGCCGCTTCGACCGCCAGGTGGTGGTGCCGCTGCCCGACATCCTGGGCCGCGAGAAGATCCTGAAGGTGCACATGCGCAAGGTGCCGCTGGCGCCGAACGTGGACGCGCGCATCATCGCCCGCGGCACGCCCGGCTTCTCCGGCGCCGACCTGCAGAACCTGGTCAACGAGGCCGCGCTGCTGGCCGCGCGCAAGAACAAGCGTCTGGTCACCATGACCGAGTTCGAGGACGCCAAGGACAAGGTCATGATGGGCGCGGAGCGGCGCTCCATGGTCATGGACGAGGACGAGAAGAAGCTGACCGCCTATCACGAGGCGGGCCACGCCATCGTCGGCATCTTCATGCCGGGCTCGGACCCCATCCACAAGGCGACCATCATCCCGCGCGGCCGCGCGCTGGGCATGGTCATGCGCCTGCCGGAGAAGGACCAGCTCTCCATGCGCTACGACCAGCTCATCGCCCACCTGGCGGTGGCCATGGGCGGACGCGTGGCGGAGGAGATCATCTTCGGCAAGGACAAGATCACCACCGGCGCCGCCAGCGACATCCAGCAGGCGACCGGCCTGTCGCGGCGGATGATCACCGAATGGGGCTATTCCGACAAGGTCGGCATGGTGCGTTACTCCTCCAACGAGGAGGAGGTCTTCCTCGGCCACTCGGTGACCCAGCAGAAGAACATCTCCGAGCACACCGCCGAGCAGATCGACGAGGAAATCCGCCGCCTGATCGACGAGGCGCTGGAGACCGCGCGGGGCATTCTCACCGAGAACCTGGACCTGCTGCACCGCGTGGCCCAGGCGCTGCTGGAGTACGAGACCCTCTCGGGCGACGAGATCCAGGCGCTGAAGCGCGGCGAGAACATCGACCGTCCCGAGGACAGGACCGACAACAAGCCCAAGGCCGGCCCGGCCTCGGCCGTGCCCGAAACGGATGGCCATGAGGGCGAGCCCGACGACGGCGGCATGGAGCCGGAGCCGCAGCCCGGCAACTGACCGCTCCGCCACCGGCGCGAACGAATGAACCCCGCGGGCCGCAACCCGCGGGGTTTTTCTGTTCGGCGCCGGCGGGCCGGTCCACCCTCCCCCTTGGTCAGGGGGAGGGCAGGGTGGGGGATCGCACCGACGCTGACCCGCGCCCTCAGAGCAAACCTTGAGGAGATTGAATAGCCACTGGGGCTTTGGTGTCATGCCCGCCTTGTGCGGGCATCCGGCCAAGATCATCGACTTGCGGCGAAGCCGCTCCGGACCCCCGCACAGAGGCGGGGGTGACACGCCGAGTGAATGGCGGTTCAATCAAACAGCGGAACGACCTAGAACCTGAGGGCGTGGACCCGCTGGACGTAGTCCTTCAGGCCGGCGACCTGCTTCAGCACCGCCTCGGGCACCGGGCCGTCGACCTCGATGAAGGAGACGGCGTTGCCGTTGGCGCGACCCAGGTGGAAGGTGCCGATATTGACCCCGGCGTCGCCCAGCAGCATGCCGAGCCGGCCGATGAAGCCCGGCTTGTCCAGATTGCGGATGAACAGCATGTTCTCGCCGAATTCCGCCTCCAGCGAGATCGTGTCGATCTCGACGATGCGCGGCATGTCGCCGGCGAACAGCGTGCCGCCGATGCCGCGGGCACCGTTCTCGGTTTCCACGAACAGCCGGATCGCCGTCTGGTAGTTGCCCGGCGTCTCGTCGCGCTCCTCGACCACGTGAATGCCGCGGTCCTGCGCCAGCACGGGGGCGTTGACCATGTTGACCGAGTCCATCTGGTGCTTGAGCAGGTTCTGCAGCAGCACCGCCGAGAGCGGCTTCACGTTCAGCTTCGCCACCCGGCCCTGATAGGCGATGCGGACGGTCTTGATGGAGCTCTGCAGGGTCTGGCCCATGAAGCCGCCCAGCTGTTCCGCCAGCTTGATGTAGGGGCGCAGCCGCGGCGCCTCCTCGGCGGTGACGGAGGCCATGTTGAGCGCGTTGGAAACCGCGCCGTCGAGCAGGAAGTCCGACATCTGCTCGGCCACCTGCAGGGCGACGTTGACCTGCGCCTCGGTGGTGGAGGCGCCCAGGTGCGGGGTGGTGATAACGTCGGGCTGGCCGAACAGCACGTTCTCCTTCGCCGGCTCCTTGAGGAAGACGTCGATCGCCGCGCCGGCGACCTTGCCGTCATCGAGCGCCTTGCGCAGGTCTTCCTCGACCACCAGGCCGCCGCGGGCGCAGTTGATGATGCGCACCCCGTCCTTCATCTTCGCGATGGTCGCGGCGTCGATGATGTTGCGGGTCTGGTCGGTCAGCGGCGTGTGCAGGCTGATGAAGTCGGAACGGGCGTAGAGCTCGTCCAGCTCGACCTTCTCGACGCCGATCTCCTTGGCGCGCTCGACGGAGAGATAGGGGTCGGCGGCGATCACCCTCATGCGCAGGCCCTGGGCGCGGCTGGCGACGATGGAGCCGATATTGCCGCAGCCGATGATGCCGAGGGTCTTGGCCGTCACCTCGACGCCCATGAACTTGGACTTCTCCCACTTGCCGGCCTGGGTGGAGCGGTCGGCCTGGGGGATCTGGCGGGCCAGCGCCATCATCATGGCGATGGCGTGCTCGGCGGTGGTGATGGAGTTGCCGAAGGGCGTGTTCATGACGCAGACGCCGGCGGCGGTCGCGGCCTCGACATCGACATTGTCGACGCCGATGCCGGCGCGGCCGATGACCTTCAGGCCCGGGGCGGCAGCCAGCACGTCGGCGGTGACCTTGGTGGCGGAGCGGATGGCGAGGCCGTCATACTCGCCGATGATCTCGAGCAGCTCCTCCTTGGAGAGGCCGGGCCTCTCGTCGACCTGGACGCCGCGCTGGCGGAAGGTCTCGGCGGCGAGCGGGCTCATCTTGTCGGAAATCAGGACTTTGGGCATGGGATGTTCCTTTCCTGGAACAGACCGCAATCGCTGCGGAATGGCATTTCACTGACGGCGGCCGCTTCGCTCGGACGTCATGCCCGCCCGTGCGGGCATCCGGTTGCTGCGGTGAAGTGGCGGCGCCGGAGCCGGACCCCCGCACGAGGCGGGGGTGACCGGCGTTGCGGGGTGTATTCAGCCGGAGATGTCGGCCTTGACGGTGGCGTAGGCCCAGTCGAGCCAGGGACAGAGCGCCCTGACGTCGCCGGTCTCGACCGTGGCGCCGCACCAGATCCGGAGGCCGGGCGGCGCGTCGCGGTAGCCGTTGATGTCGTAGGCGACGCCCTCCTTCTCCAGCAGCGTGGCCATCCGCTTCGGGATGTCCTTCTGCACGTCGGCCGGCTGCGCGGCGAACCAGTCGTCGGTGATCGCCAGGCAGACCGAGGTGGAGGAGCGGCTGGCCGGGTCCTTCGCCAGGAAGTCGACCCAGTCCGTCCGCCCGGCCCAATCGGCCATGGCGTCGAGATTGGCGCGGGTGCGGCCGATCAGGCCGTCCAGTCCGCCGATGCTCTCGGCCCATTTCAGGGCGTCCAGCGCGTCCTCGACGGCCAGCATGGAGGGCGTGTTGATGGTCTCGCCCTTGAAGACGCCCTCGTTGATCTTGCCGGACTTGGTCAGGCGGAAGACCTTGGGCATCGGCCAGGGCGGGGTGTGGCTCTCCAGCCGTTCGACGGCGCGCGGCGACAGCGCGAGCATCCCGTGCGCGGCCTCGCCGCCCAGCACCTTCTGCCAGGACCAGGTGACGACGTCGAGTTTCGACCAGTCGAGCGGCATGGCGAAGGCCGCCGAGGTGGCGTCGCAGATCGCCAGGCCGGCGCGGTCGGCGGGGATCCAGTCCGCGCCGGGCACGCAGACGCCCGACGTGGTGCCGTTCCAGGTGAAGACGACGTCGCGGCTCCAGTCGACTTCGGAGAGGTCGGGCAGCGCGCCGTAGTCCGCCTCCAGCGTGCGGGCGCCCTTCAGTTTCAGCTGCTTGATCACGTCGGTGACCCAGCCGGAGCCGAAGCTCTCCCAGGCCAGGACGTCGACGGGGCGCGGGCCCAGCAGGGACCACAGCGCCATTTCCACGGCGCCGGTGTCGGAGCCGGGCACGATGCCGAGGCGCCAGTCCTCGGGCATGCCGAGGATCGCCTTCGAGCGGTCGATGACCTCTTTCAGCTTCTGCTTGCCGATGGATGCGCGGTGAGAGCGGCCGAGCGCAGCGTCGGCCAGGGCTTCGGCGGACCAGCCCGGGCGCTTGGCGCACGGACCGGACGAGAATTCAGGCGCCGCCGGACGCCTTTCCGGTTTCTGCATTGAGTACCTTCCAGTACTGAGCCTCCCGTTGGGGGGAGGTGACCCGCAGCGGAAGATAGGCTGCGACAGATTCCGGTCAACATGCGACACCGGCCTGCGACGTTATGGCGTGAGCGGTCGCTGCCGGTGGCGCGCGAGGGATGGCATGGCTGGCCCGCGCGCCTTCTGGATCATTGGGCTTTCGGCGGCGCCGGGTATCTCACCGCCGCTTCGATGTCATGCCCGCCCCCGTGCGGGCATCCGGTCAGGACCGTCGACTTGCGGCGAAGCCGCTCCGGACCCCCGCACGGAGGCGGGGGTGACAGGCTGAGTGAGTGGCGGTTCAGCCGATTGACGGAACGATCCGGGGTCAAGGCCGAAGCGGTGAGCCGGTCGTTCCCCGGATGACGTCACCGCCCCCAGTCCGGCTTGCGCTTCTCGGCGAAGGCGGCGAGGCCTTCCTCGAAGTCGTCGGTCTCCGCCAGCGCGCACATCATCTCCACCTGGGCGGCGACGTTGCGCCGGTAGTCAAGGTCCTGCGCCCGCCAGAAGGCCTGCCGGCCCAGGCGCATCACCGTCGGTGACTTGGCGGCGAACGTCCCCGCCAGCGCCATGGCGCTGTCCATCAGTTCGGCGTCCGGGACCACCTGGTTGACCAGCCCCATCGCCTTCGCCTCGGCGGGGGTGAAGGTTTCCCCGGTGAACAGCAGCTCGAAGGCGCGGTGGCGGCCGATCACCGCCGGCAGGTGGGCGAAGTGGATGGCCGGCAGCACGCCGACATCGATCTCCGGATAGCCCAGGCTCGCGCTTTCGGCGCAGACGATGACGTCGCAGGTGATGGAGAGCGTCATCCCCGCGCCGCGCGCCGGGCCGTTGACGGCGGCGATGGTCGGCTTGGCGAGCTTCGCCTGCAGGTCCAGCGTGTCGAGATAGAAGCGGTTGAGGAAGTCGCGCATGCCGAGGCCGCCGGCGCCGCGGATCATCTTCAGGTCCATGCCGCCGCAGAACATGCCCTCGACCGCGCTGGCCAGCACGATGGCGCCGACGCCGCGGTCGGCGTCCGCTTCGCGCATCCGGTCGTGGATGGCGTCGATCATGGGGAAGTCGACCGCGTTCACCGGCGCGCGGTTCATGGTGATGACCGCCACGCGGCCGCGCACCTCGTAGCCGACGCGGGCCGCGCCTTCGCTGTCGCTCATGCCTTCCTCCCCCCTTCAGGCGATTCGGGTGGATGGTAGACGGTTCGCCCTGTCCCCTACAGCCCCAGCACCGCCTTGGCGAGGACGCCGCGCTGCACTTCCGAGGTGCCGCCCGCGATGGTGAAGCCGCGGTGATGGAGCTGGCCCGAGGTGATGCCGACGGCGTAATCCGGGCCCACGGGCAACTGGTTCTCGCCGCGGAACAGGAAGCCGGAATGATCCGGCGCGCCGTAATAGCCGATGGCGCGGTAGAGCACCTCGTCCAGGTCCTGGACCATGTGGCTGCCCAGCAGTTTCGTCATGGAGGGCTCGGCGCCAACCCGCCCGCCCGCATCGGCCTCGGCCAGGATGCGCAGCGAGGTCATCTCCAGCGCCTTGAGACGGCTCTCCAGATCGGCGATCGTGAGCGCGAAGTCCGGGTCCTCCAGCAGCGGCCGGCCCTCCGAGGATTCGGCGGCGCAGACTTCCTTGACGATGGAGAGGATGCGCGTGTTCTCGGACACGCGGGAGACGAACAGCCGCTCGTCGCCCAGCAGCTTCTTGGCCACGGTCCAGCCTTCGTTCTCCCGGCCCAGCAGGTTGGCCGCCGGCACCCGCACCTCGTCGAAGGTGACGATGTTCCACAGCCGCCGGCCGTTCAGCGCGATCAGCGGCTTCACCTCGACGCCGGGCGCGGTCATGTCCATCAGCAGGAAGGAGATACCCTCCTGCTTCTTCGCGTCCGGGTCCGTGCGGACCAGGCAGAAGATCATGTCGGCGACGTCCGCCGCGCTGGTCCAGATCTTGGAGCCGGTGACGACGTACTCGTCGCCGTCGCGCACCGCCCGGGTCGACACGCCGGCCAGGTCGGAGCCCGCGCCGGGCTCGGAATAGCCCTGGCACCACCAGTGCGCGTCCGAGAGGATCTTCGGCAGGTAATGCGCCTTCTGCGCGTCGGTGCCGAAGGCGATCAGCGCCGGCCCGATCATGTGGAAGTTGAAGGCCATGGCCGGCGGCGCGTGGGCCAGGCGGCATTCCATGTCGAAGATGTGGCGTTCCATGATGGAGAAGCCGGCGCCGCCCGCCGCCTTCGGCCAGTTGGGGGCCAGCCAGCCCTTCTCCCGCAGGATGGCGTGCCAGCGCAGCATGTCCGGCTTCGCCACCATCAGGCCGCGCTTGACCTTGTCGGCGATGTCGGCGGGCAGGTTCGCCGCCAGCCAGCCGCGCACCTCCTCGCGGAAGGCCTGTTCCTTCTCCGTCGGCGAAAGGTCCATCGGCTCAGGCGCCCCGGAACTTCGGCTGGCGCTTTTCCTGCCAGGCGGCGATGCCTTCGCGGAAGTCGTCCGATTTCAGCGCCGCCTCCATCTCCGTCTGCGACTGGTCCTGGGCTTGGTCCATGTCCTGGATCAGGGAGCGCCAGACCAGATCCTTGATCACCCGCGTGGACCTGGGCGAGACGTCATCGGCCAGCATGCGGGCATAGGCCTTCGCCTCGTCCAGCACCGCTTCCGGCGCCACGGCGCGGTCGACCAGGCCCATGCGCTCGGCCTCCGCGCCCTCCACCAGCCGCGCCGAGTAGAGCAGGTCCAGCGCCCGCGACGGCCCGACCACGCGCGGCAGCAGCCAGGCCAGGCCGTACTCGGCGACCAGTCCGCGCTTTGCGAAGGCGGTGCCGAGCTTGGCCTGCGCCGAGCAGATGCGGATGTCGGCATAGAGCGCCATGACCAGGCCGACGCCGACCGCGGCGCCGTTCACCGCCGCGATCACCGGCTTGGGCACGGTGGTCAGCCAAGCGTATTTCTTCGCGAAGCCTTCCGGCAGGTCGAGGCCGTTCGCGATGGTGCCCGCGACGGGCAGGGGCTCGGCCTCCCGCCCGCCGCCAGCGGCGGTGTTGGACAGCCGGGCGACGTCCGCGCCGGCGCAGAAGCCGCGGCCCGCGCCGGTCAGCACGATGGCCCTCACCGCCGGATCGTCGCTCGCGGCCAGCATGGCGTGACGCAGCTCCCCGTTCATCACCGGGGTCATGGCGTTCATGCGGTCCGGCCGGTTCATGGTCACGACCGCCACGCCGTCCGCCGTCTCGTAGATGATCTGTTCGTAGTCCACCGGACCTCGCCTCCCCGCCGTGATGCACCTGCATTAATCGGGCGGAGGATAGCGGGGGGAGAGGGGGAAGGGGAAGTTCCAAGAATTGCAGTGGGACTTGAGCGTCGTAGAAGTTGCGTCTACAATAAATAAACGACCAATGGGGGAGGAGAGGGATGATAAAAACTGCGCATTTCCGTCGCGCCATATGGTTTTCAGATTTCAAGGGAACCTTGCAGGGTGCCTTACATTCGTGCCTGAAAGATGTCGCAGACGGTGATCCCCTGCCAGTGTTCAGCCTACCTGATGGAGATTCCTGTGTTATCGCGCGGCGGGATATTTCCCGAACACCTGTGTTTCTGCATCTGGTAAAGTTCGAAAAGGGAGCTTCGGCTGCCGTCATCCAAGCTGCAGCCACGGCACCATTTGCGGAGGCCGAGCCTGCGAATCCGCCTGACGGCCGAGAATTCATTCATACGCAACTTTTCGTGGCTGTTCGTGGAAACGACCTTGTTTGGACACTCCATAATGCCGCAATGCGGGAGGGGCCCATAACATCTCTGCTAACAAATCTAGTTAATGAATTTCATGATGATGAAGAAGCATCTCAATTTGAGCTTCAAGCAGTATTGGACTCTTCTATATTCCGGGCAGCGTTTGAAAGTGGGATTGCAGAGATTGATTTGGGAGTGGGATCTTTCAAACAAACACTTGAGTCATTGATTGGCGAAGGGCAGCCATCATTTTTTAATAAATCACGGAGTACAGAAGAAATTGAAGCCGCCTCCAATATTTCAGGAAGATTTATTTTAAAGCCTGGCAAAAGTTGCAAGAAGCCCATGGTCAAGGAACTAATGAAATCAATGGCTGACAGCACTGTTGATACGCATTCTGATGGTTTTACTATATTAACAAAGAATGGTATAAGGTTGACAAAAGACAAAATGACAATCAAAAGAGAGTATGAAGTAGAGGGTAATCGGCAAATGGTTGATGCCATTGGGGTAAAGAGTAAGCTGTTAGAGACACTCACTAATCTTGATAGCGATGGAATTCTGGAGAGTTAATTCAAAATGAAAAATCTATCATTTTCTAGAATTATATATTTTTTCGCGTCTTTAACGGTTTCCGTATTAGCAGGGTATTATTGGGGTGATGAATTAAGGCTTTCAGAAAAGCCCTCAGAATATATTGGTGTAACATTCTCTATACTGGCGGCGACATTGTTCGCTGTAATTTCTATCGTTGGTGACCCAAGCATGCTAATTCCCGGGAACTGGCGCGTGGCCCACGAAAATGCAAAAGATATACAAAAAGAAATACATAGCTTCAATTTTCTTTTTATCTTATACATTTTAGTTTTAGGGTTACTAGTCGTTACAGAAATTATTGAATTTGCCAGTTGGGATAGTTATTATTTTGTATTCAATATATTTGCCGGGATTTCAACTTTTGCGTTTCTAGCTTCATTTGGCCTGCCGTTTTCGCTGACTCGAATTCAACGAGATCGGCTCAATCAGGAGATACGAAACCGTCGGCGCTAATCCATCGTGTTCCGATAATACCCCATCCGAAAAAACAGGTATTCCGGGGCGTTAGCGGGGCCGATGGGGCTTGACGGGGCCTCTGCGCGCGCGTAGAAGCGCGCCTTCGAACGGTTCCCCGACGGGGCCGCGCGTGTCCGTGCGCGTCCCGGCCCCCGACGACCCTGAAGGACGAGAGCGATGAAAACCTTTTCCGCCACGCCGGCGACGATCGAGAAGAAGTGGATTCTGATCGACGCCGAGGACGTGGTCCTCGGCCGGCTCGCCGCCTTCGCCGCCAACCGCCTGCGCGGCAAGCACAAGCCCGGCTACACCCCGCACATGGACGACGGCGACAACGTCATCATCGTCAATGCGGGCAAGGTCAAGCTGACCGGCTACAAGCGCGACGACAAGGTCTACTACTGGCACACCGGCTATCCGGGCGGCATCAAGAGCCGCACCGCCCGCGACATCCTGGAGGGCGATCATCCCGAGCGCGTCGTCGAGAAGGCGATCCAGCGGATGATCCCGAAGGGCCCGCTCGGCCGCCAGCAGTTCAAGAACCTGCGCGTCTACGCCGGCGCCGAGCACCCCCATGAGGGCCAGCAGCCCGAAGTCATCGACTTCAAGTCCCTCAACCACAAGAATGCGAGGTAGGCCGCGTCATGGCTGAAACCGAACTCCCGAACGCCGAAGAAGGCGCCGTCACCGATCTCGCCGACCTGGGCCAGGCCATGGGCACCGAGACTGCGCCGGAACCCGTCGAGCCGCAGATCGACGCGCACGGCCGCGCCTACGCCACCGGCAAGCGCAAGGACGCGGTGGCCCGCGTCTGGGTCAAGGCCGGTGTCGGCCGCATCACCGTCAACGGCCGCGAGGTGGAAACCTATTTCGCCCGTCCGGTGCTGCGCCAGGTCATCCAGCAGCCCTTCCAGATCACCGGCCGGGACGGCCAGTTCGACGTCTACGTCACCGTCGCCGGCGGCGGCCTGTCGGGCCAGGCGGGCGCGGTGCGCCACGGCATCTCCAAGGCGCTGACGCGCTTCGAGCCGGAACTGCGCGCGGTGCTGAAGAAGAACGGCTTCCTCACCCGCGACAGCCGCACGGTGGAGCGCAAGAAGTACGGCAAGGCCAAGGCCCGCCGCTCCTTCCAGTTCTCCAAGCGCTAGGCATCAGGGACAGGCGGTTCCGGGGCCGGCGGGTCCCGGACGGGAGCGCCAGCCGATCCGTCTGCCGAAGGGGCCATGCGAGCGATCGCGTGGCCCTTTCCTTTTCCGGCCAGGCTGACACGCGAGGGATGGCGGGGCTCGCCCGCGCGCCTTCTGAATCATGGAACCGCAGGGCCGGACGTGCCGGTTCACCCCCGAACGGTGTCATGCCCGCCCCCCGAACGGGGTCAGGGGCAGGCTTGTGCGGGCATCCGGTCGAAAATCATCGATTTGCGGCGAAGCCGCTCCGGACCCCCGCACAGAGGCGGGGGCGACACGCGGAGTGAGTGGCGGTTCAATCAAGCGCCGGAACCGCTTACAACGCCCTGACCTTCTCCACCATCTCGGGGAAGCTGTCGGCGATGACGTCGTGGTCCGGGTCCGGCTCCGGATCCGGCGGGCCTTCGGCGCCCCATTCGTCGGGACGGCGCACGAAGGCCGACCTGAAGCCCACCTCGCGGGCCGCGCGCAGGTCGAAATTGTGGCAGGCCACCATCATGCACTCGCCGGGGTCGAGCCGGAGCCACTTCGCCGCCGTGCGGTAGGACTCGGGCCGGGTCTTGTAGATGCCGATCATCTCGCAGGAGATCACCGCGTCCCAGGACAGGCCGTTGGCGCGGGCGGTGTCGACGATCAGCGAAGTCGACAGGATGGTGAAGGAGGCGACGACATGGCTGGTCCGCAGATCGGCCAGCGCGGCGGGGAAGTCGGGCCAGCATTTCAGCTCGTGCCAGCGGTACCAGATCGCCTCCCGGTCCTCGCCGGTCAGGGCGCCCAGATCGTGGTCGGCGATGACCTTGTCCAGCATGGCGCGGTGGACGTCGTCGATGTTGTACTGCGCCGGGCCGTCGGCGCCGTGGTTCAGCATCTGCTTCAGCGAGCGGCGGCGGTAGTCGTTGGTGATCGCCGCCCAGTCGCGTTCGATGCCGCGCTTCCGGCCGGCCTCGGCGAAGGCCGCGGAGACCCCGCCGTGCCAGTCGAGGATGGTGCCGCCGGTGTCGAAGGTCAGCGCCCTGATCGCGCCCATGTCCGTCCCTCCCTTGTCGTTTCCGGCAGGTTAGCAGCATGCGGCCCCGGCGTCTGCGTTTGCGCAGGTCTTGAACGGCGGCCGCGGTTCGCCTAATTAGCCGTCCGGCGCTGAGCCGATCGCGACAACACCGGAGGCGTCCGTTGCGGCTCCGGGACGGATCAGCGTACCAGCGGCAGTCGAAGGGGGAGAGCGGGCACGTGACAGCGATGCTAGAGGTGTCTGATCTGGTGAAGCGCTTCGGACCGTTCGCGGCGGTCGACGGGATCAGCTTCCGCGTTCAGCGCGGCGAGGTGCTGGGTTTCCTGGGTCCCAACGGCGCGGGCAAGTCCACCACGATGAAGATGATCACCGGCTTCCTCGGCCCCACCGCGGGCACGGTGACGGTGGCCGGCATCGACGCCCTGGCCGACCCCATCGCGGCGAAACGGAAGATCGGCTATCTGCCCGAGGGCGCGCCGGCCTATCCCGACATGACCCCGGCGGGCTATCTGTCGTTCATCGCCGACGTGCGCGGGCTGAAGGGCGCGAAGAAACGCGAGCGCATCGCCGAGATCGCCGGCCGCATCGAACTGGAACGGGTGATGCACCAGCCCATCGACACCCTGTCGAAGGGCTTCAAGCGCCGCGTCGGCCTGGCCCAGGCGCTGCTGCACGACCCGGAGATCCTGATTCTGGACGAGCCGACCGACGGCCTCGACCCGAACCAGAAGCACCAGGTGCGCGACCTGATCGCCGAGCTTTCGCCCGAGAAGGCCATCATCATCTCGACCCACATCCTGGAGGAGGTCTCGGCGGTCTGCAGCCGGGCCATGATCATCGCCCGCGGCAAGGTCGTGGCCGACGGCACGCCCGACGAGCTGATGGCGCGCTCGCGCTTCCGCGGCGCGGTCGTCGCCGTCATCGAGGGCGAGGGCGCGCCGGACTTCGAGACCATCCGCGAGGACCTGCTGAAGCTGCCCGGCGTCGCCGCGGTGGAGCAGGAAGCGCCGGGCCGGCTGACGGCCCTGCCGGCCGAGGGCGCGATGATCGCCGACGCCGTCTCCGGCCTGATCCGCGCGCGCGGCTGGCCGATGCGGTCCTTCCACGTCGATCCGGGCCGCCTGGACGAGGTCTTCCGCAGCATCACATCGGGGCGCGAGGGCCCCACGGAGAAGGCCGCATGAACGCGCTGATCGTCTTCCGCCGGGAGCTCGCCGGCTATTTCCTCACCCCCGTGGCCTATGTCTTCATCGTCATCTTCCTGCTGACGACGGCGGCCTTCACCTTCTATCTCGGCAATTTCTTCGAGCGCGGCCAGGCCGACCTGAAGTCCTTCTTCACCCATCTGCCGTGGCTCTACCTGTTCCTGATCCCGGCCATCGGCATGCGGCTGTGGTCGGAGGAGCGCAAGACCGGCACGATCGAGCTTCTGCTCACCCTGCCGATCTCGGTGCCGGCGGCGGTGCTCGGCAAGTTCCTCGCCGCCTGGGCGTTCACCGCGATCGCCCTGGCGCTGACCTTCCCGCTCTGGGTCACGGTCAATTTCCTGGGCGATCCCGATAACGGCGTCATCCTGGCCGGCTATGTCGGCAGCCTGCTGATGGCCGGCGGCTATCTCGCCATCGCCAGCTGCCTGTCGGCGACGACCCAGAACCAGGTCATCGCCTTTGTCGTCGCCACCGTGGTCTGCTTCGCCTTCACGGTCTCGGGCGCGCCGCTGGTGCTGGAGTTCTTCGCCGCCTGGGCGCCGCAGAGCCTGCTCGACCTGATCGCGGGGTTCAGTTTCCTGGTCCACTTCAATTCCATCGTCGAGGGCGTGATCGACCTGCGCGACCTGGTCTATTTCGCTTCCCTGATCGCGGTCTGGCTGTTCGCCAACTGGATCGTCGTCGAACACAAGAAGCAGGCGGGATGACGGCGATGCTGAACCAGCGTTTCATCAACATCTCCGCCGTCGTCCTGGCCGCGGCGCTGTTCCTGGCGGTCAACGTCATCGCCGACCGCCTGCTGGGCGCGGCGCGCATCGACCTGACCGAACACCGGCTGTTCACCCTTTCCGACGGCACCCGGAAGCTGCTGGAAGGCCTGCAGGAGCCGGTGACGCTGAAGCTCTACTATTCGCGCTCGCTGGCTTCCAATGCCCCGGAAGTGCGCAACCACGCCGAGAACGTGATCAACATGCTGGAGGAGTACGAGGCGGTCGCCGACGGCATGATCAACCTGGAGATCATCGACCCCGAGCCCTTCTCCGAGGCCGAGGACCGCGCCGTCGACGCAGGCCTCTCGGGCGTGCCCGTGGGCGCTGCGGGCGAGAACTTCTATTTCGGCCTGGTCGGCCAGAACATGACCGACGATCAGGAGGCCATCGGCTTCTTCGCCCCCGACCGTGCGCGCTTCCTGGAATACGACCTGACCCGCACGATCCACGGCCTGTCCAACCCCGACCTGCCGGTGCTGTCGATCATCACCTCCTTCCCGCTGGAATTCGGGCCGGGCGGCATCCAGGCGGCGATGCGCGGCCAGAGCCGGGCCTATGGCATCCTGCGCCCGCTCAGGGAGTTCTTCGAGGTGCGGGTGCCGACCCCGCGCTGGGAGGAGCTGGACGCCGACACGGACGTTCTGATGCTGCTGCACGCGCGCGACCTGACCCCGAAGCAGCTCTATTCCATCGACCAGTTCATCGTGAACGGCGGCAAGGCGGTGATCTTCGCCGACCCGTTCTCGGAGACCGCGGCGCAGCTGCCGCCGCCGGGCGGCCAGCCGCCCAGCCCGCTGGACACTCATTCGTCGATTCCGAAGGCGCTGTTCGACGCCTGGGGCCTGCGCATCGACGGCGACCGCCTGGTCGCCGACCGCGGCTACGCCACCCGCGTCAATGCCGGGCAGGGCCGCCGCGCCATCGTCGACTACGTGGCCTGGCTCACCGCCGGCCCGGAAGCGCTGAATCAGGACGACGTCGTCACGGCCGAGCTGCAGATGCCGCTGCTGCTGCCCTCGATCGGCCATATCGAGCAGGCCGAGGACGCCACCGTCGACCTGCGCCCGCTGGTGCTGTCGAGCCAGGACTCGATGCTGATCGACGCCTCGGAGATCCGGTTCAGGCCGAATCCGCAGGCGCTGCTGTCGGCGTTCGAGGCCGATGACCGGCGCTACGTGCTGGCGGCCCGGCTGAAGGGCGAGGTCAGCTCCGCCTTCGCCGAAGGTCCGCCGGAGGGTGTCGAGGCCGAGCACGTGGCGAAGTCCGACGGCCCCGTCGACATGATCGTGGTCGCCGACGCGGACATGCTGGACGACCGCTACTGGGTGCAGCGCCAGGACATGTTCGGCGAGGAGGTCATGCAGCCGACCTCCGCCAACGCCAGCTTCCTGATCAACGCGCTGGACAACCTGACCGGCTCCAGCGAGCTCATCGGCCTGCGCAGCCGCGCCGAGGGCGACCGGCCCTTCGCGCGCATCGAGGAACTGCGCCGCGAGGCCGAGCAGCGCTATCTGGCCGAGGCCGAGGCGCTCGAGGCGCAGCTCTCGGAGACGGAGAAGAAGCTGGCCGAGCTGCAATCCAGGGCCGGGGAGGGTTCCACGGAGCTGCTCTCCGCCGAGGAGGAGCGGACCATCGCCGAGTTTCAGCAGCGGATGCTCGATACCAGGCGCGAACTGCGCGGCGTCCAGCACAGCCTGCGCCGCGATATCGAGGCGCTTCGCAGCGACATCCAGCTGGTCAACATCGCGCTGATGCCGGCGCTGGTGCTGCTGATCGCCATCGGCGTTGCGGTCTACCGGCGTCATCGCCGCCGCGTCAGCCAGCAACTCAGGGAGGTCTGAGACCATGCGCGCCAAAAGCTGGTTCGTCCTTCTGGCCGTCACCATCCTGGCCGTCGCCGCCGCGCTGTGGCTGGTGGCCGCGCGCGACGAGCGGCTCGCCGAGCGCGTCTACGGGGAGCCGCTCTATCCCGGCCTCGCCGCGCGGGTCAACGACATCGCCGAACTCGGCTTCGACACCGGGCTGGAGCAGTGGACCATCCGCCGCGACGACGCCGGCGTCTGGCGCATGGCAGAGCGCGGCGGCTACCCCGCCGATCCGGATCGGGTCAAGCAGGCGGCCGTGGCGCTGGGCAAGGCCGCCGTGGTGGCGCCGAAGACCGCCGACCCGGCGAAGCACGAGCGCCTCAGCCTGGTCGGCCCCGACCCGGAGGTCGAAAGCGCCGACAACGTGAAGACCGTCGCCATGACCGCGAAGACCGCGGAGGGCGAGACGCTGGCGGCGCTGATTCTGGGCAAGACGAAGCAGTTGCCCACCTCCTCCGAGCCCGGGCAGGTCTATGTCCGCCGCGAGGGCGAGGACCGCACCTGGCTGGTCGAAAGCCGCTTCGACATCCGCAAGGATCCGACGGCCTGGCTGGACAAGACGCTGCTGAAGATCGAACGCGCCCGCATCCGCGAGGTCGTGGTCGAGCATCCCGGCGGCGAGACGCTCAGGCTGAAGCGCAATCCCTATGGCGACCTGCGCCCCGTGGACATGCCGGAAGGCCGGGTTACCGAGGATATCCGGCTCACCGCCGCCCAGCGCAGCCTGGAGTTCCTGCCCTTCGCCGACGTCCGCCCCGCCGAGGAAGTCGACATGTCCGGCGCCGTGAAGACCACCTACCGCGCCGACAACGGCATGGTGGTTACCGTCCGCACGAAGGAGGCGGGCTTCGAGACGGACGGCGACCCGGCCTACTGGGTCACCTTCGACATCCGCCACGATCCCGAGAGCGTCTCGGCGGACGCCGACATGCCGGAACTGACCGGCCCCGACGAGGAAAAGCCGGTGATCGACCCGGAAGAAGGCGCAGCGCGGGCGCAGGCGGCCATGGAAAGGGCCGAAGGGTGGGCCTATCTGTTCGCCGAGTTCACCGCCCAGAACTTCATCCACCGGATGGAGACCGTGACGTCACCGAAAGAGGAAAGCTGAACAAGAAGATGACGGCCGAAAACTTCCAGTTCCAGGCGGAAGTCACCAGGCTTCTGCATATCGTCACCAACGCGCTCTACTCGGAGAAGGAGATCTTCCTCCGCGAACTGATCTCCAACGCCTCCGACGCGTGCGAGCGGCTGCGCTATCTGGCCATCGCCGATCCGTCGCTCACCGAGGGCGCCGAGCCCTTCCGCATCCGCATCGCCGTCGACCGGGAAGCGGGCACGCTGACGGTCTCCGACAACGGCGTCGGCATGACCCGGGACGAGCTGATCGAGAACCTGGGCACTATCGCCAAGTCGGGCTCGACCGCCTTTCTGGAACAGCTCGAGGGCGGCAAGTCCGCCGACCTGTCCGTGATCGGCCAGTTCGGCGTCGGCTTCTATTCGGCCTTCATGGTCGCCGACGAGGTCGAGGTGCTGACCCGCCGCGCCGGCGAGGACACGGCCTGGCGCTGGAAGAGCGACGGCTCGGGCGCCTACACGATCGAGGATGCCGAGCGCGACGGCCACGGCTCCGACGTGGTCCTGAAGATCGCCGAGGCCCAGAAGGAGTTCCTGGACCCCGACCGGTTGCGCCGGATCGTCGAGACCTACTCCGACCACATCGCCTGGCCCATCACCATCCACGCCGGCGGAGAGGAGATGGCCGACGACGCCGACGAGCCCGTCAACAAGGCCTCGGCGCTCTGGACCCGTCCGAAGTCGGAAATCACCGAGCAGGACTACAAGGAATTCTATCACCATGTCGGCGGCGGCTTCGACGAGCCTTGGCTGACCATCCACGCTCATGTCGAGGGCAAGGTCGAATACCGTCTGCTGCTGTTCGTGCCGAGCGAGCGGCCCTTCGATCTGTTCCACCCCGACCGCAAGCACCGCGTGAAGCTGTACGTCAAGCGCGTCTTCATCACCGACGAGGCGGAGGAACTGGCCCCCAGCTACATGCGCTTCCTGCGCGGCGTCGTCGATTCGGAAGACCTGCCGCTCAACGTCAGCCGCGAGATGCTGCAGAACGAGCCCCTGCTGCGGCACATGCGCGGCCAGATCGTCAAGCGCGTGCTGACCGAGCTGGAGCGCAAGGCGAAGAACGACGCCGAGGGCTTCGCGAAGTTCTGGGAGACCTTCGGCGCGGTTCTCAAGGAGGGCATCTACGAGGATCAGGAGGTCGGCGAGCGCATCCTCGAGCTTTCCCGCTTCCACTCCACGGCGGGCGAAGGGCTGGTCGGGCTCGACGAGTATGTCGCCCGCATGAAGCCGGAGCAGGAGGCGATCTACTACATCACCGCCGAAGACCTGGAACAGGCCCGCAGGAGCCCGCAGCTCGAGGGCTTCCGCGCCAGGGGCGTCGAGGTGCTGCTGCTGACCGATCCGGTGGACGACTTCTGGCTCTCGGTGCGGCCCGCCTACAATGAAAAGCCCTTCCGCTCGGTCACCCGCGGCGGCGCCGACCTCTCGAAGATCGCCGGCGGCGAGACGGAGACATCCGAAGAAGAGGACAAGGCCGACAAGCCCGGCCAGACCGAACTCGCGACCCTGATCGCCGGCATCAAGCAGGCGCTGGGCGAGAAGGTGAAGGACGTCCGCGAATCCGGCCGCCTGCAGGAAAGTCCGGTCTGTCTGGTCGCCGACGAGTTCGACATGGACCTGCGGCTGGAGCGGGTGCTGAAGGCCCACAAGCAGGTCGACCGGGCCTCGAAGCGCATCATGGAGATCAATCCGCGCCACCCGCTGATCCGCCGCCTGGCCGAACGGATCCGGGAAGGCGGCGTCGACGACGCCCTGACCGAGGCGTCGGAACTGCTGCTCGATCAGGCGCTGATCATCGAGGGCGAGCCCATCGCCGACCCGGCCGCCTTCAGCCGGCGCATGGCCGACTTCATGGTGCGGGGGCTGTAGAGCGGTCCAGCCGGCGCGCCGGGGATGGACCGGCCGGCCGGCGCGCCGTCACTCCCCGGTGGCATGCCCGCCAACGTGCGGGCATCCGGGCGATCGGACGACTTGCGGCGAAGCCGCTCCGGACCCCCGCACGGGGGCGGGGGTGACATCATTCGGGGACGCCAGTTGTTTTCAATTCCCTGGCGGCTCGCCTACGCCAGCGCGATGGCCTCGATCTCGATGTCGAAGGGCCACGGCCAGGAGCCGACGGTGACGAAGGTCCGCGCCGGCGGCTCGCTGGGGAAGTATTCGCGGTAGGCGTCGTTCACCCGGTCGAACATGCCGGCGTTCACCGCGAAGACCGTGGTCTTCATGATCTTCGACATGTCGGAGCCGTTGGCCTCCAGCACGGTCTTTATCGCGTTCAGGGAGGCCGTGGTCTGCTCCTCGATATTGCCGGTGACCAGCTTGCCCGTGTCCAGGTTCAGCGGCGGCAGGCCGCCGACGAAGATCAGCCCGCCGCCGCGGGTCGCCAGCGACAGCGGCACGCGGCCCTTGTCGACGATCTCCTGGATGACGGGATGGGTCAGGATTTCCTTGCTCATGGTCGCTCTCCCCTTCGTTCGTTTGCGCCGCCAGTCTGGGCGGAAGCCGGGGCGGCGGACAAGCCGATTGCGCCGCCGCGCGGCGCGACGTTGAATATCCGCATGGATTTCGAGAAGCCGAGTTTCATGGCCCATGCGCTGGACGCGGCAGGCGCGGCGCTGCTGCGGGGCGAGGTGCCGGTGGGCTGCGTCGTGGTGCACCATCCGACGGAGCGCATCGTCGGCCGCGCCGGCAACCAGACGGTCGGGCGCAACGATCCGACGGGCCATGCGGAAATCCTGGCGCTCCGCCAGGCCGGGCAGGCGCTCGGCGGGTATCGCCTGACCGAGTGCGACCTCTACGTCACGCTGGAGCCCTGCGCCATGTGCGCCGGCGCGATCAGCCACGCCCGCATCCGCCGGCTCTACTACGGCGCCGCGGACGGGAAGGGCGGGGCGGTGGAGAACGGCGTGCGCTTCTTCCAGCAGCCCACCTGCCACCACGCGCCGGAGGTCTATCCCGGCATCGACGAGGCCCGCGCCGCGGAACTGCTGCGCCGGTTCTTCCAGCAGAAGCGCCTCTGAAACCGCCCCCCCGGGGATGGCCGGGCCGGCGATGGGAGGCGGCTCCCGGGCCGCTGGGAAAGCCGTTGCCCTCCATCCTTTCATCGCGCGGATGAGCATGCCATCATTCCGTCACACAGCGACGGAGGTGCGACATGGGCGAGGTGGTCAGTCTGGATGACTACAGTTCCGGCGCCCGGCGGGGACAGGCCGCCGCGCCGGGCGCCAGGATGGACGTCTTCTTCGACCGACGGGAACTCGGCCTCATCCTCGACCTCTACGGCCAGATGGTCGCCAGCGGCGACTGGCGCGACTACGCCATCGGCCATGACCGCGACGTCTGCGTCTTCGCCGTCTACCAGCGCAGCTCGGAAGCGCCGCTCTACCGCATCGTCAAGCGCCCGAAACTGGCGCGCCGCCAGGGCATGTTCCAGGTGGTGGGCCGCGACGGCCGGGTGCTGAAGCGCGGCCACGACCTGGCCACGGTGCTCCGGGTCTTCGACACGAAACGCTGGAAGGTGGTCGAGTAGCCGCAAGGCGCGCGCCGCCCGGATCCGGGCGGCAGACAAAAAAAATCCCGGCGGGGTTTCCGCCGGGATCGGGTGGGCCGAGCTTCGCTTTTTGTTGCTCTTGTACGGTGCGGCCCAGTGGGTTCGGCCGGATCCTGTTGTTGTTCTTGTGCCGGCCTGACTTTCGCCCCTGCCGCCTCAGCCGTGGCCTGCCGCAGGGTGACCGTGGCCGGCGAGATGGGAAACGAGGCCGCCGGCCGCGGCGACAATCATCAGCAGGGCGGTGCTGGCAAGCCTTGTCCGGATCGCGGTCTTCATTGTCGGTCTCCCTGGTTGCGACGCCGTTTCGCGTCCCGTTGTTCCTAATCTGACCCCTGCGGCCGGCGGCGGGAACCCCCCGCCGCCACTTGCCCCAGCTCTGTCACCGCCCGGATTCGGACGGTCACAGCGGGGCGGGCCGCCGTTTCAGTCCCCGGCGCCGCGCGAGGCCGCATCGATCGCCACGACCGCGTCGATCACGCGCTTGGTGGCTTCGGCCATCAGCAGCAGGTCGCCGTCGACGCGGGCGTAGATCAGGCCCTCGGCCGGATCGCGCAGGCCGTAGCGGCCATAGTCGTAGACCGGGACATAGCGCACGCCGAAGGGCAGGCGCTCGCCGATCGTGTAGCGCTTCTTGGCCAGGCCCGGCGGCATGCAGCCATTGTTCTTCTTGGCCAGGCCGGGCGGGCAGTGGCCGGGCTGCGCCATGGCCGGGGCGGCGATCATGGGCGCGGCCATCATGGCGATGGCCGTACTCAGGAACATGGTGCGGATGGCGGTTTTCATTGTCGTTCTCTCCGTTTCCTTGCCATTCTCGGCACTGACATGTGTCCGATGACCGTATCCGGGTAGTGCGCGGCGCAACTTGCCCCTGTACGGTCACGGCCCCGATCCGCTAGGCCTCGCGGCTGAATGGCGGATGAACCCCGCGTCAACGAGGGAGCGGCGACATGAGCAGGCAGGATCTCTATCTGGTCTTCGGCGGCGCGCTGGTCGATCCGCGCGAGAACGTGCTGGCGGAGCCCGACAAGACCGACGTGGTCGGCGTCTTCGCCACCTACGATGCGGCGCTGAAGGCCTGGCGCGGGCGCAGCCAGGCCAATGTGGACGACGCCTATGTCCGCTATTTCATCGCGCCGCTGCATCGCCTGATGCACCCGGACGAAGAGGGCGTCTGAGGGCGCGGGGTAGGATGCAGACCGAAGTCGTCACCGGCGACATCACGGCGCTGTCGGTCGACGCCATCGTCAACGCCGCCAACGAGAGCCTGCTGGGCGGCGGCGGGGTCGACGGCGCGATCCACCGCGCCGCGGGGCCGGAGCTGCTGGCCGAATGCCGCGCCTTGGGCGGCTGTCCCACCGGACAGGCGCGGATCACGCAGGGCTACCGGCTGCCCGCGCGGCATGTCATCCACACCGTGGGGCCCGTCTGGCAGGGCGGCGCGGCCGGCGAGCCGGAGCTGCTCGCCGCCTGCTACCGCAACAGCCTGGCGCTCGCCACGGAGCACGGCCTGGCCTCCATCGCCTTCCCCGCCATCTCGACCGGCGTCTACGGCTATCCGCTGGAACAGGCGACGGAGATCGCCGTGGAGGTCGTGCTGACGGCGCGGGAACGGCCGGCGCACGTCATCTTCTGCTGCTTCGACGGACCGGCGGCGGCGGTCTATGAGCGCGTGCTGGACGCGCAGCAGCCGTTCCCCCGCTGAACCGGCGGGCAGGGTGTGTCGCCATGGCTGCAATAGACGCAGCAGTCCCCCGGCGCGGGGCGGTGAAGATCGCCGCAGGCCGGGCATTCCCGGAACCAGATGCAGGCGTCCTCGGGCATCGTCTCGACCGCCCGCGCGCCGCAGGCCGGGCAGGTGATGGTCGATTGCAGGCGGATGGTTACGGCTTCCGCCGTGCCGGGATCGGTCATGGCGCGCCTCGCGGAAATCTGGAGCGGGTGATGGGAATCGAACCCACGACTCTCAGCTTGGGAAGCTGAAGCTCTACCACTGAGCTACACCCGCATGGTCCCGATTCCTAGACCCGCCCGGCCCGGCTGGCAAGCGGTTGGTTGATGCCGCCGACCCCCTCCCCGACCCTCCCCCTGGAATCAGGGGGCGGCGCAGGCCGGAGCCCGGAACCCATGCCTGAGCATATGCGGCTTCGCGGCGTCAGCCGGTCGGTTCAGAAGGCGCGCGGGCCGGCCCCGCCATCCCCCGCGCGCCCTCATTCACTTCCTGGCTTGCTGCCGCAACAGCAACAGCACCACGCCGGCGACGATGAGGGCCGCGCCGGCGACGGCCAGCGCATCGGGGACGTCGCCGAAGACGGCGAAGTCGTAGAGGCTGGCGAAGACCAGCGTCGAGTAGAAAGCCGGAATGACGTGGCTCGCCGCGCCGCGTTTCATGGCCTGGATGAACAGGCTCTGCGCGCCCACCATGGCGACACCGATCAGCACCAGCAGCGGCCATTGTTCCGGCGTCGGCGCGCGCCAGACGAAGGCCGCCGCCGTGCCGGCGATGCAGGCGCCGAGGCAGTTGTTGATCAGCAGGATGCGGATCGGCGGCTCCCGGTCCGAGAGGCGCTTGATCATGATCGCCTCGAGACCCATGAAGGCCGCGGCGCCCAGGGCGATCGCAGCCGCCGGCTGGTAGGCCGCGGTTCCGGGGCGGATCAGCACCAGCGCGCCGGTCAGCGCCACGGCCACCGCCAGCCAGCGCCAGGGTCCGACGCGTTCCCCCAGGAACAGGATCGCCAGCCCCATGGTGACCACGGGGCTGAGAAAGCTGATCGCCGTGGCGTCGGCCAGCGGCATGCGCGCGGCGGCCGCGAACAGGCAGGTCGCGCCCAGCCAGCCGGCCGCCGTCCGTCCGGCATGGACCGGCCAGGCCGCGCCGCGGAAGTCCGGCCTGAGCCAGAGCGCGAAGGCGGCGACCGTCATGAAGCCGAAGACGAAGCGCGCGGCGCTGACCTGAAAGGGGTGCAGTCCGCTTCCCTCTCCGCCCAGGCCCAGCGCCTTGGCGATCAGGGAGGTCACCGCGATCAGCGCGCTGGCGCCGACCATGGCCAGGATGGCGAGACGCCGGCGGCGGGCGTCCTCGGCGGTAAAGGCGGGGGTGACTGTCATGCGCCGCCTTTGCCACCGCCCCGCCGGTCCGGCAAGCGCCGATTCCGCGGCCCTCGTCTTTCGCCCCCTCCCCGGCCTTCCCCCTCGCGAGGGGGAGGGAGTAGGCTCGGCGAAACCATTCCTCCCCCTGGGATCAGGGGGCGGTCGGCGCGGCACGCGCCGGGAGGGGGGTCGGGCGGCGCCGGCGCCCTCATAACGCCGCTTCACCGCTGCGTGAATCGGCGGTGCTGCAAGTTGACACCGGGGCCGGCGCAGCCAAGCTTCCGGACTTCAAAGGAAAACGCCGCCGAACGGGAGACAACATGACCGACGCCGCCGCCCAGCAGAGGGCGCCCGGGCTGGACCCCGCCAAGTTCCGCGATCCCGAAATCACCGCCGACGGCTCGGCCCGCGCCTCGGTGGCGCTGGACCGCCTGCAGACGCTCTGGTTCAACACCGGCACGCTCTGCAATCTCGAATGCGTCAATTGCTACATCGAATCCAGCCCCACCAACGACCGGCTGCAATATCTGCCTCTGGCCGAGGCGGAGCGGTTCATGGACGAGCTGGACCGCGACTTCCGCGCCGTCGAGATCGGCTTCACCGGCGGCGAGCCGTTCATGAATCCGGATTTCATGGCGATGCTGGAATCGGCGCTGGTGCGCGGCTACCGGGCGCTGGTGCTGACCAACGCCATGCGGCCGATGATGAAGCGCGCCGGGGAACTGCTGGCGCTGCGCGAGCGCTTCGGCGAGCGGCTGCATGTCCGGGTCTCGATTGACCACTATTCGCGGGAACTGCACGATCTGGAGCGCGGCGCCGGCGCATGGGACCGGATGCTGCCGGGCCTCGACTGGCTGGCGGCGAACGGCTTCCGCCTCTCGGTCGCCGGCCGGACCTTCTGGAAGGAGTCCGAAGACAGCCTGCGCGAAGGTTTCGGACGCTTCCTGGCGGCCCGCGGCATCGGCCTCGACGCGGCAGACCCGGAACGGCTGGTGCTGTTCCCGGAAATGGACGCCGCCGCCGACGTGCCGGAGATCACCACCGCCTGCTGGGGCATCCTGGACGTTGAGCCCTCGTCCATGATGTGCGCCAGCTCGCGCATGGTGATCCACCGCAAGGGCGCGCCCTCGGCGACCGTGGCGCCTTGCACCCTGCTGCCCTACGAGACCGGCCTGGAGATGGGCCGGACCCTGGCCGAGGCCCGCGCCGAAGTGAAGCTGAACCACCCGCACTGCGCCAGGTTCTGCGTGCTGGGCGGCGGTTCCTGCTCCCGGGCCTGAGCGGAAAACGGCGGGGCGGTCACGGGCTGGCAAGTTCCCCCGGAATCATGCTCAATAGCGGACATGGCCAGTGACCCGACATTCGACAGCCAGGGGCGCTACGTCGCCGTGACCCGCGGCGTGACCGTGCGCGTCAAGCCGGCCTATCTGCCGCGCCAGTCCGACCCCGAGAGCGGCCGGCACGTCTGGGCCTACGAGGTCACGATCGAGAACGGCGGCAGCGAGACCGTGCAGCTTCTCAACCGCCACTGGCGCATCACCGACGGACACGGCCGCGTCGAGATCGTGGACGGCCCCGGCGTCGTGGGCGAGCAGCCGGTCCTGCAGCCCGGTCAGCGCCACACCTATGCCAGCGGCTGTCCCCTGCCGACGCCGAGCGGAATCATGGTCGGCCACTACGAGATGGTGAACGAGAAGGGCGAACGCTTCCTGGTCGAGATACCGGCCTTCTCCCTGGATCTGCCGGGCGGCGACCGGGCCGTGAACTAGGGCCGATCATGGAGGGCGCGCGGGGGGTCCTGCTGATCAACGGCGTGCTGGTCGTCCTGCTGGGCCTCGCCATGCTGGCGCCCATGCTGGTGGACCTCGCCTACGGTCACAGGGACTATCTGGTGTTCCTGTCCTCGGCCGCGGTGACCGTCTTCGCCGGCGGCGCGGTGGTGACGTCGACCTTCAGCCGGGGCCTGCAGCTCAACGTGCGCCAGGCGTTCATCCTGACCACCAGCGTCTGGGTGGTGCTGCCGGCCTTTGCGGCGCTGCCCTTCCTGTTCTGCGAACTCCGCATGTCCTACACCGACTCCTATTTCGAGGCGATGTCGGGCCTGACGACCACCGGTTCGACGGTGATCGTCGGCCTGGACGGCGCGCCGCCGGGCATCCTGATCTGGCGCGCCATCCTGCAATGGCTGGGCGGCGTCGGCATCATCGTCACGGCCATCGCCGTGCTGCCGGTGCTCAGGGTCGGCGGCATGCAGCTCTTCCGCACCGAAAGCTCGGAGAAGCACGAGAAGGATCTGCCGCGGGCGGCGCAGATCGCGGCCGCGACGGTTATCGTCTACGTGATCCTGAGCATCGCCTGCACCGCGGCGTTGTGGTTCGCCGGGCTGAGCGCTTTCGACGCCATCGCCCATGCCATGACGACGGTCGCCACGGGCGGTTTCTCGACCTCCGACAGCTCGGTCGGCGGGCTCGCCAACGCCGCCGCCGAATGGATCATAATCGTCTTCATGACGCTCAGCGCGATGCCGTTCATCCTCTATCTGCAGGTCGTCCGCGGCCGGCCGGCCGCGTTCTGGCGCGACACCCAGGTGCGCTGGTTCCTGGCCACCATCGCCGGGGCGACGGCGCTGGTGCTGCTGCTCTCCGGCGTCCGCGGCCTCGCCGGGACGGAACTCGAGGCGGTTCGGCTGAGCGCCTTCAACACCATCTCCGTCATTACCGGCACGGGCTATGCCAGCGGCGACTATGGCGGCTGGGGCCGGGCGGTGATCGTGCTGTTCTTCTTCTACACCTTCATCGGCGGCTGCGCCGGCTCGACCTCCTGCGGCATCAAGATCTTCCGTTTCCGGGTGATGTTCGAAAGCGCCCGGGTGCAGATCCATCAGCTTGTCCAGCCCAATGCGGTGATGGTGCCGCGCTTCAACGGCCGGGCCCTGGAGACCCACGTCATCGACGCGGTGATGAGCTTCTTCTTCCTGTTCGCCATGGTCTTCGGCGTGCTCGCCTTCCTGCTGACCCTGACCGGCCTGGACATGACCACGGCGCTGTCGGGCGCGGCGACGGCGGTCGCCAATGTCGGTCCCGGTCTGGGCGACATCATCGGCCCGGCGGGCACGTTCAAGCCGCTGCCCGATTCGGCGAAGTGGATGCTGGCGGCGGGCATGCTGCTCGGCCGGCTGGAGTTGTTCACGGTGCTGGTGCTGTTCACCCGGCGGTTCTGGCGGACCTGAGCATTGACCTTGCGGCGCCTTGCCGCCTTACATTGTGGCAGGCGCGGCGGGAAAACCGGCGCAAGCAGACAAGACAGTCCGAGGGAGGCCCGATCCATGAGCGCAGACCTGCACCCCGTCCCCGACGAGTGGGCCAGGACGGCCAAGATCGACAACGACAAGTATCAGGAGATGTACCGCGCCTCGATCGAGGATCCGGAAACCTTCTGGGGCGAACAGGGACGCCGCATCACCTGGTTCCGCGACTACACGAAGATCCGCGACGTCTCCTACGACGCCGACGATCTGCACATCCGCTGGTACGAGGACGGCACGCTGAACGCCGCCTACAACTGCCTCGACCGGCACCTGGCCGACAAGGGCGACCAGCCGGCGATCATCTGGGAGGGCGACGAGCCCGACACCGACGAGACCGTCACCTACCGCGACCTGCACGCGCGCGTCGGCCGCCTGGCCAACGGGCTGAAGGCGCTGGGCGTCAGCAAGGGCGACCGGGTGACGATCTACATGCCGATGATCATCGAGGCGGCGGTGGCCATGCTGGCCTGCGCCCGCATCGGCGCGATCCATTCGGTGGTGTTCGGCGGCTTCTCGCCGGATTCGCTGGCCGGGCGCATCCAGGACTGCGAGAGCAACTGCGTGATCACCGCCGACGAGGGCGTGCGCGGCGGCCGCCGGATTCCGCTGAAGGCCAACACCGACGCCGCGCTGGCGGAGTGTCCCGGCGTCGAGCATGTCGTCGTCGTGCGCCATACCGGCGGCGATGTCGCCTGGAAGGATGGCCGCGACGTCTGGTACCACGAACTGGTCGAGGGCCAGTCGGATGACTGCCCGGCCGAGGAGATGAACGCCGAGGATCCGCTGTTCATCCTCTATACCTCCGGCTCGACGGGCAAGCCGAAGGGCGTCATGCACACCACCGGCGGCTACATGGTCTACACCTCGATGACGCACGAATACGTCTTCGACTACCGCCCGGGCGACATCTACTGGTGCACCGCGGATGTCGGCTGGGTGACGGGCCACAGCTACATCCTCTACGGCCCGCTGGCCAACGGGGCGACCACGCTGATGTTCGAGGGCGTGCCGAACTACCCGGATGTCTCCCGCTTCTGGCAGGTCTGCGACAAGCACAACGTGCAGATCTTCTACACCGCGCCGACGGCGATCCGCGCCCTGATGGGCGCCGGGCCCGACCCGGTGAAGAAGACCTCGCGCAAGTCGCTCAGGCTGCTCGGCACGGTCGGCGAGCCGATCAATCCGGAGGCCTGGAACTGGTACTATGACGTGGTCGGCGAGGGCCGCTGCCCGATCGTCGACACCTGGTGGCAGACCGAGACCGGCGGCATCCTGATCAGCCCGCTGCCGGGCGCCACCGATCTCAAGCCCGGATCGGCGACGCGGCCCTTCTTCGGCATCAGGCCGATCCTGGTCGACGAGTTCGGCAAGGAGCTCGAAGGCGCGGTCAGCGGCAATCTGTGCATTACCGAGAGCTGGCCCGGCCAGATGCGGACGGTCTACGGCGACCACGAGCGCTTCGTGCAGACCTATTTCTCGACCTATCCGGGCCGCTATTTCACCGGCGACGGGGCGCGGCGCGACGAGGACGGCTATTTCTGGATCACCGGCCGCGTCGACGATGTGATCAACGTCTCCGGCCACCGCATGGGCACCGCCGAGGTGGAGAGCGCCCTGGTCGCCCACGACAAGGTCTCGGAAGCCGCGGTGGTGGGCTATCCCCACGACCTCAAGGGCCAGGGCATCTACGCCTATGTCACGCTGATGGCCGGTGAATCGCCCAACGACGATCTGCGCAAGGAACTGGTGCAGTGGGTGCGCAAGGAGATCGGCCCGATCGCCTCGCCGGACCTGATCCAGTGGGCGCCGGGCCTGCCCAAGACGCGCTCGGGCAAGATCATGCGTCGCATCCTGCGCAAGATCGCCGAGGACGATTACGGCAGCCTGGGGGACACCTCGACGCTGGCCGATCCGGCGGTGGTCGACGACCTGATCGAGAACCGTCAGAACCGGCGCGACTGACCGCCGGCCCCGGCCGCGACGCCGCCGGCGGACGCCGGCTTCTGCCCGGCCGGCGCCGGCTGATCGGCCAGCGGCAGGGTGACGGTCACCGACGTGCCCGCGCCGGGCGCGCTCTCGATGGTCATGGTCCCCCGGTAGGAGGCGATCAGGTCGCGGCAGAAGGTGAGGCCGAGTCCCGTGCCCTTCTCGCCGGAGGTGCCGGAGCTGGAATAGCGGATCTCCGGCGCGTTGACCTTCTCCAGCGTGGTCCCGGCCATGCCGACGCCGTCGTCGCGGATCACCAGCCGGGCCTGACCGCCGCTGCGCCCGATCTCGACGCCGACCGTGCCGCCGGGGCGGGTGAACTTCAGCGCATTGGCCAGCAGGTTGCGGACGATGGTCTCGACGCCCAGCGGATGGGCCAGCACGACGATGTCGCCGCCGCCGCCGGGCGGCTCGAAGTTCACGCCCTTGGCCTCGAAGGCGCTGGCCAGTGGCGCATGGCCGGCGGCGACCGCGGCGTTCAGGTCGACGGGCTCGCGCTCCAGGTCGCGCGGCTGGCTCTGCGTCCAGGCCAGCAGGCTGTCGACCAGGTCATGGGCCTGGCGGGCGGCGACGTGGATGTCGTCGGCCATCTCGAGCGCGCTTTCGGTCCGGCCCATGCGGGCCAGATGGCGCATCGCCTCGGTGCCTCCGACCAGGCTGTTGAAGGGCGTCTTCAGGTCGTGCGCCAGCAGCGAGATCAGGCGGTCGCGGCGCCGCACCTCGGCGCGGAGCGTGACCGACATGCGCCCGGTGAGCAGGCTCAGCGCCCAGAGGGCGTAGAACAGGGAGACGACTTCGAGACCCGCGACGGTGGTCGCCACCGGGCCGGAGAGATTGAGTATCTCGTCGAACTGGTGGCCGCTGACGACCTCCACCGTCACCACCGCCAGCACGATCCCGAAGACCCCGGAGATGCCGGCGGCGGGAATGCGGCTGCCATTGCCGATCTGACGCCGCGATTTCCAGGGCCGCAGCGAGACGACCAGCCAGAAGCAGAGGGCCGCGCCGGCGGACATGGTGACCGCCAGGCGCATGCGGGCGTCCGGATCGCCCAGATAGAACCACCCGGCGCCGAGACCAACCGCGGCGACGACCGCCAGCAGCGGCCGGATCGTGACCGGACGCGACAGGAAGGCGCGGGTGCCGAGGATGGCGGTGGCGAAACCGCCCACGATCAGCATGTCGCTCACGACGACCGAGATGAAGCCCGGAATGACCTCGCGCAGCGCCACCAGCAGGGAGCCCAGGGCCACCGATGCGAAGCCCAGGGACCACAGGCGCGCGGCGACGGCCGCCGACCGCACGGGCGGCCGCCGCTGCATCCACAGGAAGTAGGCCGTCGCCAGATTGGTCGCGAAGGCAACGACCTGAATTGTGCCGATATCCAGTTCGATCACGCCGGCCTCGGGGTCCAGGAGTCGAATCCCATAGGCCGCGCCCCGCTAAGAAACGGTGAAGACAATTTCGTTTCCCGGGTGGTTCCGCTGTTTGATCGAGCGGCCCCTCACCCGGCGCGTCACCCCCCCCCGCTGTGCGGGGGTCCGGAGCGGTTTCGCCGCAAGTCGACGGTCCTGACCGGATGCCCGCACGGGGGCGGGCATGACACCGAAGCTCCACTGGCGATTCAATTTCCCCGAGGATTGTTCTAGCGGACGATGACCTCGGCGCGGCGGTTGAGTTCGGAGCGGCGGTCCTCTCCCGGCTCCAGCGGCTCGCGCTCGCCGCGGCCCCAGATCTCGATGCGGCCGGCCTCCAGGCCGGCGGCGACGAGCTGCTCGCGCACCGCCTCGGCGCGGCGGAGCGAGAGCGCGTCGTTGTAGCCGTCCTCGCCCGCCGTGTCGGTGTGGCCGACGATCACCACGTCGGCCGGCGCGTGTTCCTCGATGGCCGCGGCGATCCGGGGGATCAGCGCCAGCGAATCCGCGTCCAGCACGTCGGAGCCGAACTCGTAGCGCAGCGTGAACTGCTTCGGCGCCCGGGGCATGGCGCCGATGGCGGCCCCGTAGTCGCGTTCGACCGCGGCGGCGTCGGTCCGGTCCACTGTCGCCTGTCCGCTCTTGGCGACGCGGGCGCGCTGGAAGGCGTCGGCGATGACGACCTCCTCGCTGCCGGGATTGACGGCGATCTGGCCGACGCTGCCGTCGTCGTCGGCCAGCAGGACGATCTCGTCCTCGGTGGCGCAGGCGGCCAGCAGCAATGCCGCGGCCAAGGCGATGACTGTTCTGTGCATGGTCATGTCTTCCGCCGCCTCAGTCCGCAACGCGCATCAGGAAGCGCGTGCCGCGCACCGCCAGCACCGTGTGCGGCGTCTCCACCAGCATCTGGTCGCGGCCGCGCTTGGCCAGCCGGCCCGACCGCGCCGAGAGCGACCCGCGCTCCAGCCGGCTGCGGAACGCGCCTTCGTTGGTGGTGGGGTTGAAGCTGTAGCCGGCGACCGCGAAACTGCTCGACGGGCCCAGCGCGATCAGCGAATTGTCGGTGAAGGTGAGACCCGCCGTGGCCTCCGGGCCGGTATGGACGACGTCCTTCTCGGCAATGCGGAAGCCGGGGGCCGCCGGCAGGCGGTCGCCGCCGCGCTCCACCTCGACCTTGCCCTCGACGGTCTTCACCGTCGCCACGTAGTCGGCCGCCATGGCGGCGGGCGCGGCAAGCGCCCCGGCCAGCAGGCAGATCGTCAGAAGCCGCATCGTGATGTCCTCCCTCGCGGGCTGTGGCGGATCACCCTTCCCCGGCGGCATTGAAGCGCAACGCGGCCACGAAGGCCAACAGCAATGGGACGTGGCGGACATCACAGAGCGGTCATTCGGACGGGGCCAGCCGGTCATCGCCGCCCCATTGGCAAGCGTGGCGAAAGCTGCAACGCTCGGGTTTCAACGATCTCCGGGGAGGGACGATCCATGCAGGTGCACGATCCACGCATACCGGCCTTCGAGGACTGCGTCGTGCCGGAGATGCTGAAGAAGCAGGCGGCCCGCCAGCCCGGCAAGGTCTACGCGGTCTTCGAGGACGGCGAGGAGTGGACCTATGCCGAGATGCTGTCCAGGGCGCGCCGCGCCGCCGCCGGCTTCCGGGCGCTGGGCGTCGAACGCGGCGATCATGTGCTCTCCTGGCTGCCCAACGGGCGGGAGGCGCTGCTCACCTGGTTCGGACTCAACATGCTGGGCGCGGTCTACGTGCCGGTGAACACCAGCTATCGCGGCGGCCTGCTGGAGCATGTCGTGGCGCTCTCCGACGCCAGGCTGATCGTCGTCCACAGCCAGCTCATGGGCCGGCTCGCCGACATCGACCGGGCGCGGCTCACGGACGCCATCGTCGTCGGCGGCGAAGCGGCGGCGATCGAGGGGCTGACGGCGCATCCGGCCGAGGCCCTGCAGCCCGGGGAGGAGGCGGAGGCCGAGGAGCCGGTGACGCCCTGGGAGAGCCAGTACATCATCTTCACCTCCGGCACGACGGGGCCGTCCAAGGCCGTGCTCTCGCCCTATCTGCAGGCCTACGCCATGTCCTGCGAGAGCTATCATTTCCTGAACGCCGAGGACCGGGTGCTGGTCAACCTGCCGCTGTTCCATGTCGGCGGCACCATCTTCGTCTACGTCATGCTCCATCACGGCGGCTCGGTGCTGATCGAGGAAGGTTTCCGCACCGACGGCTTCTGGGAGACGGTGCGCCGCCACGAGGTCACAGCCACCTGCCTGGTGGGCGCCATGACGCCATTCCTGCTCAAGCTGCCGCCATCGAACCGCGACCGCGATCACCCGATGCGGTCCATCGTGACGATCCCGTGGAACGAGGACTCGCTGGCGCTGGGCAAGCGCTATGGGGTCGACATGTACACCGGCTTCAACATGACCGAGATCTCGTCCCCCATCGTCTCCGAGGCCAATCCGCCGGCGCTCGGCACCTGCGGCAAGTCCCGCGAGGGCGTCGAGGTGCGCGTGGTCGACGACAATGACTGCGAGGTCCCGCCCGGCGTCGTCGGCGAGCTGATCGTGCGCACGGACCGGCCCTGGGCGATGAACGCGGGCTGCTACAAGAACCCGGAGGCGACGGCGAAGGCCTGGCGGAACGGCTGGTTCCACACCGGCGACGCGTTCCGCTACGACGAGCAGGGCAACTTCTTCTTCGTCGACCGCATCAAGGACGCGATCCGCCGCCGCGGCGAGAACATCTCGTCCTTCGAGGTGGAATCGGAGGTGACGCAGTTCGCCGCCGTGCGCGAGGCCGCGGCGATCCCCGTGCCCAGCGAGTTCAACGAGGACGAGGTGATGGTCGTGGTCGCGCCGTCGCCGGGCCAGACCATCGACGCGGAGGAACTGTTCCGCTTCCTGGAGCCGCGCATGGCGCACTTCATGCTGCCGCGCTTCATCCGCGTCGTCGACGACCTGCCCAAGACGCCGACCCAGAAGGTGCAGAAGGTGAAGCTGAAGGAGGACGGCATCACCCCCGACACCTGGGACCGCGAGAAGGCCGGCATCAAGGTGAAGCGGGAAGCCATCGGGTAGGCCGCCGTCCCCCTTCACCGCCGCGTCACCGATCCTTCACCGCTCGGTCATCGGTGCTTCATCGCCGGGTCACGGACCGGCCGTAGTCTCCCCCCGGAACCGGTCATCCAGGGGGATTGCAAAAATGACCATCAGCCGCCGCACCTTCGTCAAGGGCTCCGCCGCTGCGGGACTCGTCATCGCCGCACCGGCGATCAGCTACGCCAGCGCCCGTCCCGTGGTCACCCACGGCGTGCAGTCAGGTGATGTCGACGCCGCGTCGGGCGTCATCTGGGCGCGCGCCGACCGGCCGGCCCGGGCCTATGTGGAAGTGGCGACCACCGACAGTTTCGCCAACGCCCGCCGACTGGCGCCGCTGGACGTCCTCGCCGAGGGCGACTTCGCCATGAAGCGCCTGCTGAACGGCCTGCCGGCCGGGCAGGACATCTTCTACCGCATCGCCTTCGAGGACCTGACCGGCGGCCGCGCGCGGTCGGAGCCGGTCGTCGGCCATTTCCGCACCGCCCCGGCGGCGCGTCGCAATGTCCGTTTCGCCTGGTCGGGGGACACCGCCGGTCAGGGTTGGGGCATCGACACCGGCCGCGGCGGCATGGCGACCTACAGCACCATGGCCCGCCACCAGCCGGATTTCTTCATCCATTCCGGCGACACCATCTACGCCGACGGCCCGATCGCGGCGGCGAAGAAGATGCCTGACGGCGGCACCTGGAATTCGCTGGTCGCCGAGGGCGTGGAAAAGGTCGCCGAGAGCCTCGACGAGTTCCGCGGCCGCTGGAAGTACAACCTGCTGGACGAGCACGTCCGGGCCATGAACGCGCACGTGCCGACCTTCTTCCAGTGGGACGACCATGAGGTCGTCAACAACTGGTCGGCCGCCAAGGATCTTTCCGGCGACGACCGCTACGCGGTCAAGGACGTGGCGCTGCTGACGGCACGGGCCGGCCGCGCATTCCACGAGATGACGCCGATCCGCTACACCCCGGCGGAGCCGGGCCGGGTATACCGCAAGATCTCCTACGGCCCGATGCTCGATGTCTTCTTCATCGATCTGCGCTCCTACCGCGGGCCGAACAGCGCCGGCATGCAGAAGACGCTGACCGACGAGGCCCGCATCCTGGGCGAGGCGCAGCTCGCCTGGCTGAAGCGGGAGCTGGTGAATTCGCGGGCCACCTGGAAGGTGATCGCGTCCGACATGCCCCTCGGCCTGGTGGTCTGGGACCGCCACGGCGACGAGAAGCGCGTCGAGGCCGTCGCCAACGGCGACAACGGCGCCGCGAGGGGCCGGGAGCTGGAGATCGCGGAGCTGCTGCGCTTCATCAAGGCCGGCGGCATCCGCAATACGGTGTGGCTGACGGCCGACGTCCATTACACGGCGGCGCACGAATACCATCCGGACCGCGCGCGGTTTCAGGACTTCGACCCGTTCTGGGAGTTCGTCTCCGGCCCGCTGCATGCCGGCACCTTCGGTCCCAACGACCTCGACATGACGTTCGGGCCGGAAGTGAAGTACCAGAAGGCGCCGACCGCAGAGCAGGGCGCCAACCTGCCACCGTCCATGGGCCTGCAGTTCTTCGGCCTGGTCGACATCGACGGCATCAGCGAGCAGCTGACCGTGCGGTTGATGGACCGCGCGGACAACGAACTCCACAAGGTCACGCTGGATCCGCAGCGGGCCTGACGCCGAACCGACTGCCCGGCCCTCCCTCTTCCCGGAAGGGGGAGGGTGCGGGCGCGTCGCTATTCCCTGCCGAAGCTGAAGCCCGCGCAGCGGTCGGGGCTGGGGGTCAGGGCGGTGAAGATCACGAAGTCGAACTGGCGGGCATTGTCGACATAGGCGGCGGCCGCGGTTTCGCCGGGAACGGCCTCGATCAGGCCGATGCTCACCGCGTCCGGGTTGGTGCCGAGATAGATCGGCACGCCCCGGTCGGCGCGGACATGGCCGTTGCCGGCGATCAGCACCGCGCCATCGCCGGCGTCGGCCTGCAGCAGCGCGGCGGCCATGGCGGCGTCGCGGCTGCGCTGGATGCGGTTCATGGGCGCCAGCATGCGTTCGGGCATGACGCCGCAATGGCCCTCCACCAGATCGAGGTTGAGCGCTGTTTCCTCGCGCTGGCTCCAGGGCGCGACGCGCAGCAGCCGTGCGGTCACGGGATCGGTCAGGGCCGACAGCCCGTCGCGCATCAGCCGGCCCACGGTGGCGCGGTCGAAGTTGGCGGCGTGCTGCGGCAGGCCGGCGGCCATCGCCACCTCCGCGATGGGGCGGTAGGTTTCCCATTCGGGCCAGCCGGATTCGGCCCAGCCCACGGCGTCGCCAAGGCCGGCGGCGTCGGCGCCGGGGCGGGCCAGATAGGCCTGCAGCGCATCTTCGCGGGCGAAGTCGATCATCTCCCAGACCACGGCGGGCCGCCGGTCGGCGCGCACGAGCTCGGCCAGTATGCCGGCCTGCAGGCGGTGGTGGTCGGGATTGTCGTGCTTCTCACCGATCAGGACGAAGCGCGTGCCGGCGATATGGCGCGCCAGCTCCGCCTCGCTGGCCTCCCGGCCTTCGCCGGGAATCCAGATGCGCCCGATCAGCGGGTGTGCGCGGCGGCCGCTCTCCTGCACGTTGAGCAGCGGCGGCAGCGCAGCTTCGGATCCGGCGCCGCGGCCGTCGCCGGCGCCCTGTTCGGCGCAGGCGGCGAGCAGCAGAAGGCCCGTCAGAAGGGCGGCGATGCGTGACAGAAAAGACATCGGACTCCAATTGGGTTCCCGTGCGGATTCGCCAAGGCGCGCCCGAGCCTCGTTCAATGGCTCTGGCCGGACGCCGCCGTCATTCCTTCGGCATCTTGATGATGCAGTTCTTCGTGAACTCGGCGGTCTCGTTGAGCGTCCATTCGCCCTTCGGCTTTTCCTCCATCCCGGCGCACCATTCGTCGCTGCCCACTTCGGGCTCACAGGCCGCCGCGAGCGCCAGAAGCGCCGCCGCGGCGCCCCATTTCGCCAGACCAGTCGCCCTCATTCCTTCTGCACCTCCTCAAGGCCAAGCGCGACCACCGAGGCCGCGACGCACATTGCCGCGAACAGGGCCAGCACCGCCGCCTCGCCGAAGGCCGAGGCGAGGAAGCCGACGCCCGCGCCCGCCAGCAATAACACGCCGATGATGGTGTTGGAGAGGGCCGTGTAGGCCGCGCGGCTGTCGCGGCCGGCCATGTCGGTCAGATGCGTCGCCCGCGCCAGCCGCACGCCCTGATAGGCGAGCTGCAGCAAGAACAGCAGCGCCGGCAGCACCCAGCCGGCCTTGTCGATCTCCCCGCCGGTGCGGTCGAGGAGCACCGCGAGCACGAAGGCCAGCGCCGCCAGCAGTCCGGCGGCGATCAGCACCTTGCGGCTGGAGCGGTCCGAGGCGCGGCCCCAGACATAGCCGCCCAGGATCGCTGCCGCCGAGGAGGCGATCAGGAACAGGCCGAGGCCGCCCAGGCCGCCGGACTCCTCCGCCGCGCCGGCCAGCGCCAGCAGATAGGGCGGCGCCAGCGCCGTGGCGATCAGCAGCGCGCGGACGACGATGAACCGCACCAGCTGCCCGTCCGTGCGCAGCAGGCCGAACTGCGCGATCGCCACCCGGAAGGGATTGCCGCCGCCCTCGGTCGCCCCGGGCTCTTCCTTCAGGGTCGTGAAGACGCCGGCGGCGGCGATCCAGAGCCCGCCGGCGACGAACAGCACCACGGCGATGACCTCGACGTTCTTGGGCAGTATTCCGGCACCCAGCAGCAGCCCGAAGGCCAGCACGCCCGCTGAGGCGAGGCTGCCGGCCGTGCCGGTCGCGGTGCCGCGCGTCGACTTGGAAACCGTCTTGCCCAGCACGTCCTTGTAGCTCACCGAGCAGGCGCTGCGGGCCAGGGCGAAGACCGCGAGCAGGCCGACGATGGCCCAGCCGGCGGCTGCGCCCTCCAGCGTCAGCGCCGCCAGGCCGATCCCGGTCACTGCTGCGCCCTGGACCAGCGAGCCGCCGGCCCAGACCCACTTGCGCTGCGGCAGGGAGCGGATGCGCGCGGCGATGAAAAGCTGCGGCAGCAGGGCGCCCGCCTCCCGGATCGGCACCAGGAAGCCGATCAGATAGACCGGCGCGCCCAGCGCGCCCATCAGCCAGGCCAGCACCAGCTTGGGGTCGATCAGCCCGTCGCCCAGCTTGGTCGCCGCCAGACTGATGACGTGGCGCATGAAGTTCTCGGGCTGCGCGTTGCAGGCGCTTTCGGGGATGTCGCGGCAGACCCGGCCCTCGTCTTCCGACGTCAGGACAGCGTAGGCGCGCTGGACGGCGGTCTCGGCCATGGCGGGATCAGTGGTCCGAAATCTCGCCGTCCTTGAACAGGAACTCGCGCAGATTGGCGTCGAAGTCCTTGGAGTTGCGGCGGATCCACTCGAGGACCATGGCGGCGTGCTCCATCTCCTCGCGCATGTTGTGGAGCAGGATTTCCTTCAGCTGCTCGTCGTCGCAGTCGTCGGCGCGCTGGCGGTACCAGTCGACCGCCTCCATCTCCTCCATCAGGGAGACGATGGCGTGGTGCATGTGCAGGGTCTCTTTCGACAGCCGCTCGCGCGGCGCGTGCAGGTTCTCGCTCGACATGAATTCCCTCCCGGTCGGTGGCGCGGGCCGCCGCCCCTCGCGTGACCCCGCTACGGAGTGTCGCCCAATCCGGATCGCCGGACTCTGGCGCACAATGGCGCACCTCGGCACCCGGCGTGTCGGCGCTCAGGCGGGCCGCGCCATCAGGGTGAGGATCTCGAACAGCATCTGCCCGCCCGTCAGCGCGGTGTTGGTGGATGGGTCATATTGCGGCGCGATCTCGACCACGTCGCCGCCGACGATGTCGAGCCCGTCCAGGCCGCGCAGGATCGCCTGGGCCTCGCGCGGGGTCAGGCCGCCGACCTCCGGCGTGCCGGTGCCCGGCGCGTAGACGGGATCGAGCCCGTCGACGTCGAAGCTGACATAGACCGGGCCGCCGCCCACCACCTCGCGCGCCTTCGCCGCCACGGCTTCCGGGCCCATCGCGGTCACGTCCTCGATGTGCAGCACGGTCATGCCGGCGTCGTACGAGAACTCCCAGATGATCTCCGAGGAGCCGCGGATGCCGATCTGGATCGTGCGCTCGGGGTCCAGCACGCCCGCCAGCACCGCCTGGCGGAAGGGCCCGCCATGGTGGAACTTCGAATAGTCGTACTCGCCGCCGGTGTCGCAATGGGCGTCGATATGGACCATGCCCAGCGGCCGGCCGTCGCCCAGCGCCTTCATGATCGGGTAGGTAATGGAGTGGTCCCCGCCGACCGAGAGCGGCCGCACGCCGGCGTCGCGGACCTTGCGGTAATGCGCCTCGATGTCCTCGATGCACATCTCCAGGCTGAAGCGGCTGCGGAAGTCGACATCGCCGGTGTCGGCCACCTTCGCCTCGGCGAAGGGTGCGCGGCGCAGCACGTGGTGATAGGGGCCGATGCGTTCGATGTCGCGCACCGCCCGCGGGCCGAAGCGGGCGCCGGGCCGGTTGGTGACGCCGAGATCCATGGGCACGCCGATCAGGGCGATGTCGAGGCCGTCCAGGCTGCCGGCGATCGGCGCGTCCAGCAGGGTGGGGATGCCCGCATAGGGCGGCTTGCGCCGCTGCGGATCGGCGAAGACGATCTCCGCCGCCCGCCTCAGTTCCGGATCGAAGATGTCGCCGCCCCTGGCGTCGGCGTATTTCGCCCTGAGCCGCTCGAGATTGTCGCGATCCATGACGTCTCTCCCTGGTCCGTGCGCAGCGGGAAGGTACCCGTTCCTGCGCCCTGCCGCCATGGGCCGGCCACGCGCTACTCATTGCAGGTTGCGAAAGTCGGCGCCGCTGGTACCCTGAAGTCGGTCGGGGGGCCGGTGATCGCTTCGGAGGGGTTCGTGAAGCGCAGTATTCGTTTGGGCGTCGTGGCGGCGCTGCTTTTCGTGGTGGCGGCCTGCGCTTCCACAAGTCAGGTCAGCGAACAGGGCGTCGATTTCCGGCCGGGCCAGACCCGCATCGCGCTGATGCCGCTGGACATCAATCTCTATCTGCTCACGGCCGGCGGTGTGCTGGAGCCCCGGGCAGACTGGACCGAGGCCGCGGAAGGCCACGTCCGCGACGCGATCGAGAACGTGAAGGCGTCGCGGAAGCTCGAGCTGGTCGCGTTCAATGTCGAGAGCCTGCCGTCCGGGCAGCAGCAGACCATGACTCAGGTGGTCAAGCTGCATTCGCTGGTCGGCAACGAGATACTGGTCCAGCGCCGCATTCCGGAACTGCGGCCGCCGACCAAGGAAGGCCCGTTCGACTGGTCCATCGGACCGCACGCCAACGCCGTGGGCCAGCTTACGGGTGCACGCTACGGGCTGTTCGTGACCATGCGGGACAGCTACTCCTCCGCCGGACGGGTGGCCCTCAATCTGCTGACCAGCGTCCTGTTCGGCATCAGCGCCAATGGCGGCCAGCAGCTCGGCTACGCGTCTCTTGTGGATCTTGAAACCGGCCAG
The DNA here is from genome assembly GCF_002924445.1 of Minwuia thermotolerans. Lineage (NCBI taxonomy): Bacteria > Pseudomonadati > Pseudomonadota > Alphaproteobacteria > Minwuiales > Minwuiaceae > Minwuia > Minwuia thermotolerans. The sequence continues at coordinate 48,807 of NZ_PIGG01000004.1, read as the reverse complement.
ATCGTCTGGTTCGGGACCCTGCTGCGCGGTACCGGCGACCTGCGCAGCCCGGAAGCCGCTCAGGCCGCCGTAGACCAGCTCTTCGCTGGCCTGCCGGAAAGCTGATGTCCGCGGCGCTGACCCGCCGGCAGGTTCTGCACGGACTGTGCGGCTGCGGGGCCATCGCGCTGGGCGGATGCGTGACAAGCCAGGCGCGGCGGGACGTCACCGCCGGCCATCAGCCGCAGGCGAACTCGCTGGAAGGCGGGATCTGGAAGGAAATGGAGGACATCGAGGCGAGCACCCGGCATTCGCCGCTTCGAATCCGCGATGCCCGGCTGAACGACTACGTCCAGCGTATCGCCTGCCGTCTGGCAGGCGACCTCTGCCCGGATATCCGCGTCTACCTGGTGGAAACGCCTTACTTCAACGCCTCGATGGCGCCGAACGGCATGATGCAGATCTGGTCCGGGTTGCTGCTCCGCTGCCAGAGCGAGGCCGAGCTGGCGGCGGTGATCGGCCACGAACTGGGTCACTATATCCGCCGCCATTCGCTGCAGCAGATGGAGAACAGGACCAACCAGGCGGCGTTCGCGGCCTTTGCCGCCGTGCTGATCGCCGGCGCCGGCGGCGGCGAGGCTGCGCGCCTGCCCTATCTCATTGCCCAGGCCAACATTTCCAGCTTCAGCCGTGAACAGGAGGCGGAGGCGGACGAACTTGGCCTGGAGCTGATGACCCGGGCCGGTTACGCGCCCTTCGCGGCCGCCAGTGTCTGGCAGGGGCTGGTGGAAGAGCTGGACGCCGGCCTGGATGAAGACGAGCGGGAGGAGTGGCGCGAGAAGAAGGCGGTCTGGACCGCTTCCCATCCGACGCCGGACAGCCGGATCCGCGCACTCGCGGTCAAGGCCCGGCAGCACCTGGTCGACGGCCAGCGCTATGGCGAGGCCGACTATCACATGGCGCTCGCCGTTATCCGCGACCGGCTGATGCAGAGCGAACTGCGCCTTCACCAGTTCGACCGCACGCTGGTCATTGTCGACCGGATGAAGCGTGTCTTCCCCAACGATCCGGACGTCCACTACTACGAGGCCGAAGTCTACCGCCGGCGCAACGGCCCGCGGGATGAGTTCCTGGCCACGAACGCCTATGGCCGCGCCCTCGGCTTCGATCCGGGGCATGCCCGCGCCTGGCGGGGACTTGGCATCCTGCACCGGCGTGCCGGCCGCCACGGCAGCGCCGCCGACGCCTTCCGGCGCTATCTCGAACTGGCCCCGGCGGCGGAAGACAACCTGATGATACGTTCCTATCTCGGAGCCCAGACATGACAGGATCCATCCGGCTGGCCCTCGCGGCCGCCGCTCTCGCCCTGCTGGCCGCATGCGGCACCTACCAGTCCATCGACAAGAACCGTCGCGCCGACGTCGGCGACAACATGACGGTCCAGGTGGTCGGCGACTGGGCTGCGGTGTCCTCCTATGCCGTGCCGCTGAACGGGGCGTCGGCCCGCTGGACGGCCGACGGTCTGAGCGTCAATCAGCTCCTGTTCTTCGACGGGATCCAGCCGCAGACGCCAATTCTGAAGACCGGCAAGGAGAACGTGGACGATGATCTGCCGCTCTACCGCGCCGGCATGACCGAGAGCGGCGTGATGGAACTGGTCGAGAGCACGCTGGCGAAGGTTACCCAGGCGCCGCGCATCCGCGCGACCGGTCTTCGTCCGGAGACCTTTCTCGACCGGCGTGGCTTCGGCTTCGAGGTCGAAATGGTTACCGTCGAGCAACTGGAGGTCCGTGGCCTCGTCATCGGCGCGATGATCGGCGAGCGTCTCTACATGGTGCTTTACCAGGCTCCCAGACTGCACTTCTTCGACCTGCATGCGCCTGCGGTGAAGCGCATCGCCAACAGCGCCAGGCTGGACCTGGAAAGCTGAGTTCCGCCGACCCCGGGAACCGCCCACCGTGCCGCCATTGACGGCGAGGTCGCTTTGGCGGATTCATGGAACAGGGGGCCGTCTGCCTTCCGGGGGTAGCATGAACAGTTTCATCGATAGCCGCACCGGTGCGTTCCGGATCGTGGCGGTCGAGGAGTCCGAAGTCGAGAGTCCGCTGCTGCTGGAGGCGCGCGCCCTTTGGGACCGCCTGCGCGGCGACCGGCCGATGCCGTCCCGGCGGGACTTCGATCCCGTGGAGGCCCCGCGGCGGCTGCTGCCGCACATGATGCTGGTCGACGTCGCCTACGGCCAGACGCCGTCGCCGCGTTTCCGCTGGCGGCTGCTCGGCACCCATGTCACCACGGCCATGGGCCGGGATTCGAGCGGGCGCTGGTTCGACGAGATCTACCACGAACGCGAGATGGAACTGGTCGTCGGCGGCATGCGGACCGCGATCGAGACGCGCCGGCCCTGTTTCACGCGCGCCCGCGCGCCCAGCGAGGAACGCTCCTTCCTGCTGGTGGAGGCGGTCGACATGCCGCTGTCGTCGGACGGCGAGCGCGTCGACATGATCCTGGGCGCCTGCCATTTCTACAGCCCCGCACCCGACGGGCAGCAGTCATGAGCGGCCCCGAACCGATGCCGCTGCCGGCGGTCTTCCGGGTGGAACTGGACCCGGAGTTGGCGGTCGTGAGCCCGGTCCTGGCCGAGGCCCTGCGGCTCTGGGAGGCGCTGCGCGGCCCGCGGCAGATGCCGGCGCGCCGCGACTTCGACCCGGCGGAGACGCCGCGCGCCCTGCTGCCCCACATCCTGCTGATCGACGTCGACGCCGGGGCGGGGGCGGAGCCGCGTTTCCGCTGGCGGCTGATCGGCACCCATGTGACGACCATGCTGGGCCGCGACATGACCGGGCGCTGGTTCGACGAGATCTACGACGCGGGGACGCTGACATCCATCACCACCGGCCCGCGCTGGGTGCTGGCCAACCGCCGCCCCGTACGCACCGTGGGCCAGGCGCCGGTTGACGAACGCAGCTATCTGCGCTCGGAAAACCTCCACATGCCGCTTTCCGACGACGGCCGGCGCGTCGACAAGATTCTGGTCGCCACCGACCTCCGGTCCATCAGGTTGTGACGAGGACCCGATGACTCCCGCTCCAGACCGCCATTTCCCGAACTGGTTCCGGATGGAGCTCGCGCCTGTCGACGATATCCGCAGCGACGCGCTCCGGGCGGGTCTGGCCGCCTGGCGCAACGCCCGCGGGGAACGCGAGATGCCGGCGCGCCGCGATCTGGACCCCACGGCGATGCCGGGGTTCCTGTTGCGGCACCTGCTGCTGATCGACGTGGAGCATGCGCCGCGGCTTCGTCTGCGCTGGCGGCTGATCGGCACCCATGTCACCGAGATGATGGGCCGCGACTCGACCGGGCGGTACTGGGACGAACTCTACCCGCCGGAGATCGCCGATATCCTGGCGACCGGCCCCGCCGCCGCGATGCGGACGCGCGGACCGGTGCGCACCCTCGGCGTCGCCCCCGCCGGCGACCGCAGCTATCTGCGCTCCGAGAACCTGGACATGCCGCTGTCCTCGGACGGCGAGACGGTCGACATGATCATGGTGGTCAGCGATTTCGGCCGGCGCTGAGCGCGCCGATTGCCCCGCCCCGGCCCTTCCGTTAAAACGCGGCCTTCCGAATTCCCGAGAACTTCCGACGAAGGACGACGAGAGCGCGAATGGCGAACTATCAGTACGTCTACACCATGCAGGGTCTGACCAAGACCTGGCCGGGCGGCAAGACGGTGCTCAAGGACATCCACCTGTCCTATCTGCCCGGCGCCAAGATCGGCGTGCTCGGCGTCAACGGCTCCGGCAAGTCGACGCTGCTGAAGATCATGGCCGGCGAGATCACCGAGTACAACGGCGAGGCATGGGCGGCCGACGGCCTGAAGGTCGGCTATCTGCATCAGGAGCCGGAGCTGGACGAGACGAAGGACGTGCTCGGCAACGTGATGGACGGGGTGGCCGAGAAGCAGGCGATCCTCGACCGCTACAACGAGATCTCCATGAAGTTCGCCGAACTCATGGACGACGACGAGATGAACGCCCTGATCGAGGAGCAGGGGAAGCTGCAGGAGGAGATCGACGCCCGGAACCTGTGGGATCTGGACCGCGAGGTCGAGATCGCCATGGACGCGCTGCGCTGCCCGCCCGGCGACGGGGACGTCGCGAAGCTGTCGGGCGGCGAGCGCCGCCGCGTGGCGCTGGCGCGGCTGCTGCTGTCGAAGCCCGACATGCTGCTGCTCGACGAGCCGACCAACCATCTGGATGCCGAGAGCGTGCTCTGGCTGGAGCGGTTCCTGGACGAGTATCCCGGCACCGTCGTCGCCGTCACCCATGACCGCTACTTCCTGGACAATGTCGCCGGCTGGATCCTGGAGCTCGACCGCGGCAAGGGCATCCCCTTCCAGGGCAACTACTCGGGCTGGCTGGAGCAGAAGGAGAAGCGCCTGCGGCAGGAGGAGCGCGAGGACGCCTCCCGTCAGCGCACGCTGTCGCGGGAACTCGAATGGATCCGCCAGAGCCCCCGCGCGCGCCAGGCCAAATCCAAGGCGCGCGTCACCGCCTATGAGGAGCTGCTGTCGGCCGACACCGAGAAGCGCCGTTCGGAGATGCAGATCTACATCCCGCCCGGCCCGCGGCTGGGCGGCAATGTCGTGGAGTTCGAGAACGTCTCGAAGGCGTTCGGCGACAAGCTGCTGATCGACGGCTTCACGGCGAAGATTCCGCCCGGCGCCATCGTCGGCATCATCGGCCCCAACGGCGCCGGCAAGACGACGCTGTTCCGCATGCTCGCCGGGCAGGAAGAGCCGGATTCGGGCACCATCAAGGTCGGCGAAACCGTCGAACTCGGCTATGTCGACCAGTCGCGCCAGAGCCTGGACGACAGCAAGAACGTCTGGGAGGAGATCTCGGGCGGCACCGACGTGATCGAGCTGGGCAAGCGCACCGTGCCCTCGCGCGCCTATGTCGGCAGCTTCAACTTCAAGGGCGCCGACCAGCAGAAGAAGGTCGGCCAGCTATCGGGCGGCGAGCGCAACCGCGTCCATCTCGCCAAGATGCTGAAGTCCGGCGCCAACGTGCTGCTGCTCGACGAGCCCACCAACGACCTGGACGTGGAGACCCTGCGCGCGCTGGAGGAGGCGCTGGAAAGCTTTGCCGGCTCGGCCCTGATCATCAGCCATGACCGCTTCTTCCTGGACCGCATCGCCACCCATATCCTGGCCTTCGAGGGCGACAGCCACGTCGAATGGTTCGAGGGCAATTTCGAGGATTACGAGGCCGACCGGAAACGCCGCTTCGGCGACGACGCCGACCAGCCGCACCGGATCAAGTACAAGAAGCTGGTCGGCTAGACCGGCAGGCGCGCGGGGGATGGCCTGGCTGGCCCGCGCGCCTGTTGACTTCCGACACGGCAGGTCCCGGCTCGCGCCTCGCTCTGCTCGGCTTGGCCGGGATGACATCGAGGGGCGGACCTCCCACGGTGTCATCCCCGCCGAAGCGCAGCGGAGAGCCGGGACCTCTTGACGCGGGGCCGCACATCTCGCCCGTCGCCGCAGGCCGATCAGATTGCCGGATGCCCGCCCCGGGCTGGCATGACACGAAAGGTACCCGATGCCCCCCGTCCTGCATCTGCGCGACATTCATCTGACCTTCGGCGGCAAGCCCGCGCTGGACGGGGCGGAGCTGGCTGTCAGTCCGGGCGAGCGGATCGCGCTGGTCGGCGTTGTCGGAGCAGTGAATTTCAAAATATAATCTTGATTGTCACGGAATAGAACACTATCGCAAATCCGCATTCGAGACAAAATTTCAATAAAGCTTTTTCCAGTGATTCTGATTTTATTTCACTGGCGACATTTCCATCAGCAGCATATAGTATACTCCTAAATCCAGCAATATAGAATGTATTTGAGTAATTCAGCATACGATATATCCATTTCTTATCTATTTCGGAAAATGCAGATAACATTAGTGCACTGCTGGCAATGATATTCGATCGAATTAGTATTGGAATCCATATTAGTAGTCCAACTACTGCCCATACTGCATAGGCAATAACCTGAGGAACAAAAAGAAAATTGTGTTTAGTGCCTGATGGCTCTAATTTTTCCTTACTTTTTGTATTAATTTTCGGCAATTGTTCCGGATTTTTTATCGAATTTTCAATCTCAATAGTTAAACTGGAGCCAAGTTGTTCATGGCCGTTAATTGTAAATGTTATCCTCTCCCTGTAGAGCTCCCATATTAAATTCACGCTCTCTTCTGTATTCGAAATAAGTGCCCGTGTTGAATTTTTTATTTCCAATTTCCACCCAGCCTTGGCGCATAGTTCTTGGATATAAAGATTAGTCGCTGCGGTTATTGAGACAGTTGCACTTGATATTCCAAGTCTAGAGCTATAGTATCTTTCCAAAACCGAGACTTGACCAGATATTGAGAATTCCGCGTCTGCCACATCAATATTCCATTTTGTGCCGTATTGAACATTTACAACGGGCTAAAGTAGTGTCAGATGCATGTGAACCGTCTTTGATCATAATTGGGAATCCGAATGCCTTGAGTCTGTCTTGTCAACACAAGATTGGGATTTTCGCTATCCTACTGGCTTTAGGTCATTGGACAACCATATCTGGAGGGCAGACCTATTCAAGGACTTCCCGTTACGCGCAAGTTGCTACACATCGTTACGCGGCGAACCCAATTCCAAGCCGTTAGCAACGATAAAGAGTATACTCCATGCCCCCCGTCCTGCATCTGCGCGACATTCATCTGACCTTCGGCGGCAAGCCCACGCTGGACGGGGCGGAACTCGCCGTCAGTCCGGGCGAGCGGATCGCGCTGGTCGGGCGCAACGGCTCCGGCAAGTCGACGCTGCTGAAGATCGCCGCCGGCGTGGTCGACCCCGACGATGGCGAGATCTTCCGCCAGCCGGGCGCCACCATCCGCTATCTGCCGCAGGAGCCCGATCTGACCGGCCACGCGCGGGTCAGCAGTTTCGTCATGGCCGGCCTCGCGCCGGGCGACGACGAGCATCGCGCCCGCTACCTGGTCGAGAACCTCGGCCTCACGGGCGACGAGGATCCGGCGACGCTGTCGGGCGGCGAGGCGCGCCGCGCGGCGCTGGCCCGGGCGCTGGCCCCGGCACCGGATATCCTGCTGCTGGACGAGCCGACCAACCATCTCGACCTGCCGGCGATCGAATGGCTGGAGGCGGAACTGGCGGGCTCGGCATCGGCGATCGTGCTGATAAGCCATGACCGGCGCTTCCTGCAGAACCTGACGGCGGCGACGGTCTGGCTGGACCGCGGGGCGACGCGGCGGCTGGAGCGCGGCTTCGCCCATTTCGAGGAATGGCGCGACGCCGAGATCGCCGCCGAGGAGGAGCGGCTGCACAAGCTGGACCGCAAGATCGCCTCGGAGACCGAGTGGCTGCACAAGGGGGTCACCGCCCGGCGCAAGCGCAACATGGGCCGGCTCCGCGCGCTGCACGACCTCCGCTCGGAGCGCCGCAACTACGACAAGGCCCAGGGCCGGGTGGAGATGGCCGCGTCCGAGGCGGCGAAGTCCGGCAAGCGCGTGATCGAGGCCGAACACGTCTCGAAGAGCTTCGGGGACAGGACGGTGATCCGGGATTTCAGCCTCCGCATCCTGCGCGGCGACCGGATCGGCATTGTCGGGCCCAACGGCGCCGGCAAGACGACGCTGCTCAAGCTGCTGCTGGGCGACCTGGAGCCAGACGAGGGCCGGATCGCGCGCGGCACCAACCTGGAGATCGCGACCCTGGACCAGCGGCGCGAGAGCCTGGACCCGAAGATGTCGCTGGGCGACGCGCTGACCGGCGGCGGCGGCGACATGGTCGCCGTGGGCGGCGAGCAGCGCCATGTCATCGGCTACATGAAGGACTTCCTGTTCGACCCGAAGCAGCGGCCGACGGCGATCTCGGCCTTGTCGGGCGGCGAGCGCGGGCGGCTGATGCTGGCCCGGGCGCTGGCCCGGCCGTCCAACCTGCTGGTGCTCGACGAGCCGACCAACGACCTCGACATCGAAACCCTGGACCTGCTGCAGGAACTGCTGGCCGACTATGGCGGCACCATCCTGCTGGTCAGCCACGACCGCGATTTCCTCGACCGTTGCGTCACCGCCACCGTCGCCTTCGAGGGCGACGGCCGCTGGACGGTCTATGCCGGCGGCTACAGCGACATGATGCGGCAACGCGCCGGGGCGGCGAAGGAAGCGGCGGCGGAGGCAGCGGCCCGGAAGCCGGACGGGGCGGGGAAGACGAAGCCTGCGCAGAAGTCGCGCAAACCGGCGGTCCGGAAGCTCTCATACAAGCAGAAATACGCCCTCGAGACCCTGCCGGACCGCATCGCGGAGCTGGAAGGGGAGATGCAGCGGCTGGAGGCGGAGCTCGCCGACCGGAGACTGTTCACGCAGGATCCGGAACGCTTCCGGGCGGCGACGAAACGCCTGGAGGCCGCCGCGGCGGAGCACGCCGCCGCCGAGAGCGAATGGCTGGAACTGGAGATGCTGCGCGAGGAGATCGAGGGCGGCTGAGGCGATCAGCCCTGCCCGGCCTCCGGCGGCGGTGTCTCGTCCGACTGCAGCAGTCGGTCGGCGAAGGCGTTAGCGCGCGACAGCAGGCCGATCAGGGTCGCGTACTCCGCGTCGGAATAGATTTCGCGGAAGGCGCTGCCGACGGCCATGGCCCTGGGCAGCACCTGCCGCGCCAGCTTCTCCCCCGCGGCGCTCAGCACGATGATGATCTGGCGGCGGTCCCGCTCGTTCGGCCGGAAGGCGACCAGGCCGCGCTGTTCCAGCTGCCGCACGGTGCGGCTGACATGGGCGGGATCGAGCAGCGCCAGTTCGGATACGCGCCGCGCGATGCTGGGGCCGTAGATGAACAGCGCCAGCATGATGCGCCATTCGCGCAGGGTCAGACCGTCCTGCGCCAGGGCGCGGCGGGCGACGGTCAGCGACAGCTTGTTGCTCAACGCGACGATCTGATGGTTCAACGCATCGTCGGCGCCGTGTTCGGCCGCGCCCGCCGGGGGGCGCATCCTGTCATCTGCCATCGCCGATCTCCGGTGCCGGGCGCTTGCTTGCCGGAGCAAGCACAGGGCAGCATTACCGGCGCCGGGGCGGTTGTCTAGGTATCTTATGCGCTTTCGTGGTACTCGCGTGCGATCCCTGCCACAACGTCGGCCACTTCGGCGATCCCGTCGACCAGCTCGACCGAATGGCCGGCCGACCAGATGTCCTTCCAGCGCCGCGGCGCGTCCGGGTTGATGTCCTTTGAGATCTCGATGGCGCCGCGTTCGGGCAGGTTGTCCGGGTCCAGGCCGGCGGCCAGCAGGCTGGGCTTCAGGATGCTGGTGTCCAGGCCGGTGATGGCGTTGGTGAGCTTGATGTCGTCGAGGCCCGATTCCACCAGCATCTGCTTGTAGCGGTCGGCGGCCATGCTTTCGGCAGTGGCGATGAAGCGCGTGCCCATGTAGGCGAGGTCGCAGCCCAGCACCTCGGCCGCGCGCAGGCCCCGCCCGTCGCCGACCCCGCCGGCCAGCACCACCGGCCCGTCGAAGATGCGCCGCACGCCGCGCACGAAGGCGAAGGGGTTGGCCCAGCCGGTCTGGCCGCCCGCCCCGCCGGTCAGCAGGATCAAGCCGTCCGCGCCGGCGGCGATCGCCTTCTCGGCGTGGCGCATCGAGGCGATGTCGGCCAGCACCAGCCCGCCCCAGCCATGCACCGCGTCGACGATCTTCTCGGGGCTGCCGACGCTGGCGATGACCAGCGGCGGACGGTGCTTCGCCAGCACCTCCAGATCCTGCGGCAGGCGGGTATTGGTGCGGTGGACGATCAGGTTGGGCGCGATCGGCGCGCTGTCCTCGCCCGTCTCCCGGCCCATGCGTTCCAGCCACTGGTCCAGTTCGTCCACGGTGCGGCAGTTGGCCGTGGGGAACGATCCGATGACCCCCGCGCGGCAGGCGGCGATCACCAGGTCGGGCCCGGAGACCAGGAACATGGGCGCGGCGATCAGCGGCAGTTTCAGCCGCTCGGCGATCTCGGGAGGCAACGACATGAAAATCCTTTCCGGGCTGGCGGTCGCGACATCTTTCCCGAGCCGCCGGCCGCCGACAAGCTTGCGGTCGGCGGCGCTTCGGGTTTCATTGCGGCATGTTTGGCAGGTTGGGAATGTGGCTCGCAAGTCTCGCGCTGCTGGCGGCGGGGGCGTCGGCGGCACTGGCGGAGCCGCTGCCGCGCGTGCTTTCGGACGCCGACGCCGGGCGATATGCGCGCATCTTCGAGGCTCAGCGCCATGGCGACTGGCGTACCGCGGACCGGCTGATCGGCGGGCTGCAGGACCGCTTGCTGCTTGGCCATGTTCAGTTCCAGCGCTACATGCACCCGACCGCCTATCGCTCCGCCTATGCCGAGCTGCACCGCTGGATGAAGGCCCATGGCGACCACCCCATGGCCGAGCGGCTGCACGCCCTGGCGCAGAAGCGGCGCATCGCCGGCTGGAAGCCGCTGCCCGGGCCGTGGGTCGCGCGTCTGGAGCTGCCGGCGGGGGTGGAGCTGCCGGCCGCGCGCCCGGCCACGCGCGCGGAGGCCGCGGAGAGCGGCCGCACCGGTCATGACAGGGCGGTGCTGGCTCAGGTCCGGCGCAATGTGCTGCGCGACCGCATGACGGTTACCGAGAACATGCTGGACGGTCCGAGGGGGCAGGCGATGTCGCCGGCGGCGATGGCGGAGGCACGGGCCACGCTGGCCCGGGGCCACCTGTCCAAGGCCCGTTTCGAGCGTGCGCTGAAACAGGGCGACCTGGCCCGCCAGGGGCCGGGCGGCGGCATGCGCGCCGGTTCGTTCTATGCAGGGCTGGCGCTCTGGGCCATGGGCCGGCATGCCGAATCCCACTACCGCTTCGCCGCCGCCGCCGACACGGCGCCGGATCATATTGGCCACATGGGCGGGGCCGCCGACTTCTGGGCGGCGCGGGCGGCGCTGGCGGCCGGCCGCTACGCCGCCGTGGTGCCCTATCTGCGCCGGGCGGCCAGCTACAGCCGGGACATGTACGGGCTGCTGGCCGCGCGCCAGCTCGCCGACCGCGGCGACTTCGAATGGTCGCCGCCCGGGCTGACGGCTGCGGCGGTCGAGGCGCTGATGGCCGCCAATCCGGCGATCCGGCGCGCCATCGCCCTGACCGAGGCCGGTCAGATCGCCCGCGCCGATCTGGAGCTGCGCCGCCTGTCGCGCCGCGCGGACGCCCGCGGCTCGGCGCTGCTGATGGCGTTGTCTGCGGCGCTCGACGCCCCGGCCACGGCCTACCGCATCGCCCGCATCCGCCTGAACAGCTTCGGCGAGCGCCACGATCCGGCACTGTTCCCGCTGCCGGACTGGCAGATCGACGAGGGTCAGCCGATCGGCCGCGCCCTGCTGCTGGCGGTGGCGCGCCGCGAATCGGGTTTCGACACCCGCGCGCGCAGCGGCCGCGGCGCCAGCGGCCTGATGCAGCTGATGCCGCGTACCGCCGACTACATCGCGCGCAAGTCCGGGCGGCCGCCGCCGGGTCGGGCGGCGCTGTTCGATGCCGAGGTCAGCCTGGAACTGGGCCAGTCCTATCTCGCCTATCTGATGACGGCGGTGGAGCCCGACGGCAGCCTGCTGCACGTGCTGGCGGCCTACAATGCGGGGCCGGGCAATGTGCGCGAATGGCAGCGCCGCTTCGGCGACCGCGACGATCCGCTGCTGTTCCTGGAGCTCATGGGGTCGCTGCAGACGCGCCTGTTCGTGCGCGACGTGCTGGCGGCCTACTGGATCTACCGCGACCGGCTTGGGTGGGAGACGCCGACGCTGGGCGAACTGGCCGAAGGGCGCTGGCCCTTCTACAGTCCGCCGCCGCGCGCCGCGGCGCCGGTCCTCATCGGAAGGGGAGGCATCGGTGCCGATTGACGAGAGCCGGGACTTCGTGCCCGTGAACATCGCCGTGCTGACCGTCTCGGATACCCGCACGCCGGAAACCGACAGGTCCGGCGACGTGCTGGTGGAGCGGCTGGAGGCGGCCGGCCACCGGCTGGCGGCGCGGTTGATCGTTGTTGACGAGCGGGCCGCGATCGCCGAACGGCTGCGGGCCTGGGCCGACGATGAGGGCGTCGACGTGGTCATCGCCACCGGCGGCACCGGGGTGACGGGCCGCGACGTCACGCCGGAGGCTCTGTCCGACGTCTGCGAAAAGGAGATCGCCGGCTTCGGCGAGCTGTTCCGCATGCTCTCCTACGAGAAGATCGGCACCTCGACGATCCAGTCGCGCTGCGCCGCCGGCGTCGCCCGCGGCACCTACATCTTTGCCCTGCCGGGGTCGCCGGGGGCCTGCCGCGATGGCTGGGACATGATCCTGGCCACCCAGCTCGACATCCGCTTCCGTCCCTGCAACTTCGTTGAATTGCTGCCACGGCTCAGGGAAAGCTGAACCTTTCCGGACACAAAGGGGTTGTGCAGGGGCGCGGCCCCGCGCAATTCTGCGCGGCCGGGGGGCGCATGAGTGGGTAATTTGACGATGAAACGACGTCTGACGGCGGTTGCGGCCGCGGCGCTGGCGCTGCTTCCGGCGGCGGCACTGGCGGAGATCGACGGGCCGTACCTGGCCGGCGGCGTCCTGGGCCAGCATGTCGGCGACCGCGAACTTTCCGGCGGCGTGGCGGGCGACCTGGAAGTGGCCATCGGCGCGGGCGGCCTCGCGGCCTTCGGCTACCAGTTCCGCACCGGGATCCGTCTGGAGACGGAGCTGAGCTACCGCCACAACCGGGCCGACAGCTTCAACGGCGCGAATGTTGGCGGCTCCTTCGGCGTTCTCGGCGGCCTCGTCAATCTGGTCTGGGAATACGACAACGACACCGGCGTCTATCCCTATGTCGGCGGCGGCATCGGCATCGCCCAGGTCCAGGCCAACGATTTCAATTTCGGCGGCGGCCGGACCCTGGACGACGGCGCCACGGAGCTCGCCATGCAGGGCCTGGCCGGCGTCGCCTTCGCGCTGGATCCGAATCTCTCGCTGATCGCCGAGTACCGCTATTTCCGCACCGGCGAGGCCGAATTCCGCGATTCGACCGGCGCCACCATCGACGCCAGCTATGCGGCCCACACCGCGGTACTGGGCCTGCGCTACCGCTTCGGCGAGCCGCCCAGGGCCGCCCGCGCCGCGACGAGCGTGCGCGACGCCGCAGCCTCCGCCCTGCCCGCCGCCAGGGGACCGAAGGAAACCACGGCGCCCCGGCGTCTCGCGCCGGCGCGCGCCGCCGAGCCGCCCAGGCCGCAGGCCGAGCCGCTGCCCAACGCCCAGGCCCGGGCCGCGGCCAGCCTGCGCCGCTCCTATGTCGTCTTCTTCGCCCTGGACAGCGCCGAGCTGGGTGACGAGGCGCGCCAGACCGTCGCCGAGGCGAGCGACCGCGCCCGCCAGGACGGTACGGCCGTGATCGAACTGGCGGGTCACACCGACCGTTCCGGCGACGCCGCCTACAACCGCGCCCTGTCCGAACGGCGCGCGCGCAACACCGCCGCCGAGATCCGCAGCCATGGCGTGGAGGCGGTGATGGACATCGAGGCGCATGGCGAGACACAGCCCCTGGTGCCGACCGCCGACGGCGTCTACGAGCCGCGCAACCGCCGCGTCGAGATCGTCCTGCAGGGCCAGGGCGACGGCCTGAACGTCAGCCGCAACTGATCCCGGCCATTGCCGCTTGACCGCGTGGCCCTGCAATGGTTCCATCCGGGCATGGAACAAAAAAAGAACATAACCTATGGCGGTCATGGCTTCGACATGTCCGCGGCGGCCGGACCGGCCCAGGCCAGGGGCCGGGGCGCGCGGTCCAACCGCTCGGGTCGCTTCGAGGCCGAGGAGCGCGTCTGGATCGACGATGGCTGGACCCCGCCCGAGGAGTGGCTGGAGGACGGAGCGGGCGTCCGGACGACCGAGACCGCGGACGCCACGCGCACCATCATCGCCCGCAACAGCTCGCCCGACATCTCCTTCGACCGCTCGATCAACCCCTATCGCGGCTGCGAGCACGGCTGCATCTACTGCTTCGCGCGGCCGACCCACGCGTATCTTGGCCTGTCTCCCGGCATCGATTTCGAGACGAAGCTGCTCTACAAGCCCGAGGCCGCGCGGCTGCTGGAAAAGGAACTGCGCGCGCCGGGCTACCAGTGCCGCGTCATCGCCATTGGCACCAATACCGACCCCTATCAGCCGATCGAGCGCCGGCGTCAGGTCACCCGCCAGATCCTGGAGGTGCTGGCCCGCTTCGAGCATCCGGTCGGCATCGTCACCAAGTCGGCGCTGGTGACCCGCGACCTCGACATTCTGGCGCCCATGGCGGAGAAGGGTCTGGTCAAGGTGGCGCTGTCGGTGACCACGCTGGACAGGCGGCTGGCGCGCTCCATGGAGCCCCGGGCGTCCACGCCGGAGAACCGGCTGGCGGCGATCCGGGAGCTCTCCCGGGCCGGGGTGCGCACCGCCGTCATGGCCGCGCCGATGATCCCCTCGCTGAACGAGCCGGAGATGGAGGCGATCCTGGAGCGGGCGGCCGAGGCCGGCGCCCGGGAGGCCGGCTACATCCTGCTGCGCCTGCCGCTGGAGATCGCCGACCTGTTCCGCGAATGGCTGGAGAGCGAGACCCCGAACCGGGCCGGACGCATCATGAAACTGATCCGGGACATGCGCGGCGGCCGGGACTACGACGCCGCCTGGGGGCGGCGCATGTCCGGCGCCGGACCCTATGCCGAAATGATGGCGCGCCGCTTCCGCATCGCTGCCCGGCGGCTGGGCCTGAACGAGGCGAAGCTGCGGCTCGATACCTCGCGTTTCCAGAGACCGCCGGCGCCGGGGGATCAGCTCTCGCTGCTCTGACGAGCGGCGCAGGCCCCCCTCGGGGATGGTAATGAAGGCAGATGGCTGCGGCGCGCATGCCGCCGCCGCATCGCCGGGTGTGCGTCGTCAGTGCCAATTCCGCCCGAATTGCTCTAGATTGGGGCGATGCACGAACAGGAGCTGATCAATCTCGCGATCGTGGCCGTGGCCGCGCTCGCCTGCGGCCTGGCGTTCAGCCGGATGCGCCAGCCCGTCGTGGTCGGCTACATCGCCGCCGGCATCGTCCTGGGGCCGTCGCTGCTGGGCGTGATCGGCGACCGCGACGAGGTCGAGTTCATCGCCGAGCTGGGCGTGCTGATGCTGCTGTTCCTGATCGGCATGGAGCTGTCGCTGCGCAGTTTCCGCCGCGTCTGGCGCCTCGCCGTCACCGTCGCCGGCCTGCAGGTGCTGCTGGGCGTGGGCACGGCCTGGCTGATCGGCGCGGCGTCGGGCTGGACCCCGCAGGTGGCGCTGATCGTCGGCTTCGGCCTCAGCCTGTCGTCGACCGCCGTCGCCATCAAGATCCTGGAGGACATCGGCGAGCTCCGCTCCGACGTCGGCCGCCTGGCCGTCGGCGTGCTCGTGGCGCAGGATCTGGCCGTGGTGCCGATGCTGATCATCGTCTCCGAGATGGGGCGGGAGGGCGCCGGACCCGCCGACGCGGCCCTGCCGGTGATCGTCGCCGTGGCCATCCTCGTCGGCGTCGTCTTCCTGCTCAGCCGGCGCAAGCGCGAGCACCTGCCCTTCGCCCACTGGATCACCGACAACGCCGATCTCGCCGCCATGGGCGGCCTCGCGATCTGTTTCGCCGGCGCGGCGGTCAGCGGCGTGCTCGGCCTGTCGCCGGCCTATGGCGCCTTCGTCGGCGGGCTGGTGGTCGGCAACACCATCGAACGCGGCAAGATGATCAGCGCGGTGCAGCCGATCCAGTCGGTGCTGCTGATGGTGTTCTTCCTCTCGATCGGCTTGCTGCTCGACCTCGGATTCATCTATGAGAACCTCGCTGTCGTGCTGGGGCTGCTGCTGCTGGTGACCCTGACCAAGACGGCGGCGAATATCGGCATCTTCCGCATGCTGGGCGAGCCCTGGCCCCGGGCCTGGCTGGCCGGCACGGTGATCGGCCAGGTCGGCGAGTTCTCCTTCATCCTGGTGGCCGCCGGCGCGGCGGCGGGGGTGGTCGACGGCTACAGCCGGGATCTGATGACCTCGGTCATCGTCCTCAGCCTGATCTCCAGCCCCTTCGTGCTGTTCTCCGCCCGGCGGATGGCGCGGGTGAAGTGGCGGCGCGTCAGGACCTTCGAGGATTTCCTGGGCGCGGTCTATTTCCGCGGCCGGGGGCGGCGGGCGCCGGCGGCGGCCGCGCCGCGGCCGGGGCGGGTGTCGATGACGCTGGGCGACTACAGCCGGGGCGAGGTGGACCGGCTGATGCGGCGTGTCCGGCCGAAGCGCGGGGGCGCGGCCGGGGACGGGGAAGACGGCTCCGGCGGCGGAGCGGCAGGGGGAGCGCGAGGGGGAGAAAGGGGCGATGCCCGACCGAATGCTGGAAACTGAACGCAGCCGTATCTGGCAGGGCCCGGTGGCCGGCGTCGACGAGGCCGGGCGCGGCCCCATCGCCGGCCCGGTCGTGGCCGCCGCCGTCATCCTGCCCGAAGACTTCATGCTGGAGGGCGTCAACGATTCCAAGCTGATCGCGCCGGCGGCGCGGGAGGCGCTGGCGCTCGCGATCCGCGCGGTCGCGGTGGTCGCCGTCGGCCAGGCCTCTGTCGAGGAGATCGACACGCTCAACATCCTGCACGCCGCCATGCTGGCCATGCAGCGCGCGATCGAGGCCCTGCCCATGCGGCCCGCCGGGGTGCTGGTGGACGGCAACCGCCTGCCCGAGCGGCTGCCCTGTCCCGGCCTGCCGGTGATCGGCGGCGACGGCACGGAACTCGCCATCGCCGCGGCCTCCATCATCGCCAAGACCGAACGCGACCGGATGATGCGGGATCTGGGCGCGCTCTATCCCGGCTACGGCCTGGAAACCCATGCCGGCTACGCCACCGAACAGCACCGTCAGGCGGTACAGCAGCTGGGCCCCACGCCCGCCCATCGCCGGTCATTCCGCCCCGTTCGTGACATGTTCACTTGAACAACGGGCTATAAGCCCATGACTTCTCATATCAAAATGTTGACGGTAGACTCAGGTCGCGTCAGTTTGGCGCGGAGGGATCGATTCGTGGGGGTCGCGGATCGGCCAGAAGCGGTGAAATCGGGTCGGGCGCGGCGATGCAGGAACTTCCGGTCAACCGGATCATCCAGGGCGACTGCGTCTCCATCATGGAGGGGCTGCCGGCGGGTTCCGTCGACATGATCTTCGCCGATCCGCCCTACAACCTGCAGCTTCGCGGGGAGCTGAAGCGCCCCAACGAGTCCGTGGTCGACGCCGTCGACGACGACTGGGACCGCTTCGAGAGCATGGAGGCCTATGACGCCTTCACCCGCGCCTGGCTGACGGCGGCGCAGCGCCTGCTCAAGGACAGCGGCACGCTGTGGGTCATCGGCAGCTATCACAACATCTACCGCATCGGCGCCGTGCTGCAGGATCTCGGCTTCTGGATTCTCAACGACGTGGTCTGGCGCAAGGCCAACCCGATGCCCAATTTCCGCGGCCGGCGGCTGACCAACGCGCACGAGACGCTGATCTGGTGCGCCAAGGCGGAGGACGCGAAGAACTACACCTTCAACTACGAGGCGCTGAAGGCGCTGAACGACGATCTGCAGATGCGCTCCGACTGGCTGCTGCCGATCTGCTCGGGCGGCGAGCGGCTGAAGGTCAACGGCCGCAAGGCGCATTCGACGCAGAAGCCGGAATCGCTGCTCTACCGGGTGATGCTGACCGCGACACGCGACGGCGACATCGTGCTCGATCCCTTCTTCGGCACCGGCACCACGGGCGCGGTGGCCAAGCGCCTCGGCCGGCGTTTCATCGGCGTCGAGCGCGAGGACAAGTTCTGCCGCCTGGCCCAGGCGCGGATCGGCCGCGTGCGCACCCTGCCGCCGGAGGATCGGGTGATCACCCCGCCCAAGCGCCAGCAGACGCGCGTGCCCTTCGGCATGATCGTCGAGCGGGGCCTGATCGAGCCCGGCACGCACCTGCACGACTATCAGCGCCGCCACACCGCGCGGGTGCGCGCCGACGGCAGCCTGGTCTGCGCCGACGCCACCGGCTCGATCCACAAGATCGGCGCCCATGTGCAGGGCGCGCCGAGCTGCAATGGCTGGACCTACTGGCATGTCGATGTCGAAGGCCGCCTGGCGCCCATCGACATCTTCCGCGAGCAGGTCCGCAGCGAACTGGGCGGTCTCTAGGCAATCCCGGTTGGCGCGCGAGGGTTGGCATGGCCGGCTCGCGCGCCTTCTGAATCAGAGAAACGGCAGAATTGCCTGTGCACCCGTCCGCGCCACGACACCGCTACTCCCCGGAACGGGGTCCGGGGCAGGCTCGTCAAGCCCGAGGACTTCGACAGATCAATCCTCGGTTGGATTGAATCGCCAGTAGAGCTTCGGTGTCATGCCCGCCCCCCGAACGGGGTCAGGGGCAGGCTTGTGCGGGCATCCGGCCTGGATCATCGAATTGCGGCAAAGCCGCTCCGGACCCCCGCACAGAGGCGGGGGTGACACGCCGAGTGAGCGGCGGTCCAATCAGACAGCGGAAGGGTCTATCCCAGCAGGCGGCCGATCTGACGGTTGGCGAGGACGAGGCGGCCGATGTCGACGGCGCCGGCGGCGCGGATCTCGTGCATGGTCTGGTCGATGCGGCCGAGATCGCGGCCGTACTGCGCCTCGAAGGTCTCCATCGCGCCCTTCACCGTTTCGGCGTCGCCGGCGAAGGCGTTGACCGCGAGCTGGCGCTGCTGAGCGTAGGTGTCCTCGACCAGCATGTTCACGGCCTGGCGGTCCCAGGCGCTTTCCAGCATCAGATTGGCCGCCTGGGCGCGCAGCCAGTCCAGTCCCAGCCGCGCGCCGATGGCGAAATAGGTCTCGGCCACCAGCCCGATGTCGCGGGCCGCGGTCTCGGCGGCGTCGACCACGTCCAGCGTTGTCGCCAGCGGCTGCAGGGCGGCGACGTCTGCCGCCAGCTTCTCGTCCACGCCCGCGGCCGCGAGATCGGCGGCGCGCTGGCGAAAGGCGGCCAGCTCCATCTCGCCCAGCTGCTCGTCCAGCCGTCCGCGCAGGTCCTGGATGGCGGGGCGGAAGCGTTCGGCAATGCGGACCCGGCCGATCGGCTGGGCGGCGTTGCGCAGGAACCACAGGCCGGCGCGCACCATCGCGTCCTGCACCATCAGCAGCATGCGCGTCTGCACTTCGGCCGGCACCTTGTTGTCGAGGGCGTCGATGGCCTCCCAGATCGGGTCGAGCCGGAAGACCTGGCGCGTGGCCATCGCCACCCGGCCGACATCCGCCGCATCCACGCCCAGGTCGTCCTGCGCCAGCCGCGGAAAGGCCGGCCCGGCGCGGTTGACCATGAAATTGGCGATGCGGGTGGCGATGATCTCCCGGCGCAGACGATGGCCCTCGATGGCGTCGGGGTAGCGTTTCTGGACGGCTTCCGGGAAATAGCCGAACAGCACGTCCTCCAGCCCGTCCTCGTCGGGCAGGGCGCTGTCGAGCAGCTCCGTCTTCAGCGTCATCTTGGCGTAGGAAAGGATGACGCAGAGTTCCGGCCGGGTCAGGCCGCCGCGGCGTTCCGACAGCTCTTCGTCGTCGGGCAGGTACTCGATGTCCCGGTTGAGCAGCCCCTCCCGGGCGTAGGAGCGCATCAGCCGCCCCCAGGGGCCGTTGCCCGACCGTCCGCGCGCCTGGGCGACGGTGACCGCCTGGCCCTGGACGTAGTTGTCCTCCAGCACCAGGCCGGCGACAGCCTCGGTCATCTCCTCCAGCAGGGTGTTGCGCTGCTTGCGGGTCATGTCGCCGGCGGCCTCGACGGCGCCCAGCAGGATCTTGATGTTGACCTCGTGATCGGAACAGTCGACGCCGGCCGAATTGTCGATGAAGTCGGTGTTGATGCGCCCGCCGCCGGTTGCGTACTCGATGCGGCCGAGCTGGGTGATGCCCAGGTTCGCGCCTTCGCCGATCACCTTGACCCGCAGTTCCCGCGCATCGACCCGGATGGCGTCGTTGGCCCGGTCGCCGGCGTCGCCGTGGCTCTCGTCCTCCGACTTCACATAGGTGCCGATGCCGCCGAACCAGAGCAGGTCGGCCGGCGCGCGCAGGATCGCCTGCATCACCTGGAAGGGCGTCATCTCGGCCGGCTCTACGCCGATCGCCGCCGCCGCCTCCGGCGTCAGCTTCACCTTCTTCTCGGTCCGCGGCACGATCATCGCGCCCTTTGACAGCTTGCTGCGGTCGTAGTCGTCCCAGCTCGAGCGGCCGAGCTCGAAGACCCGTTGCCGCTCGGCGAAGCTGACGGCCGGGTCCGGATCGGGATCGATGAAGATGTGGCGGTGGTCGAAGGCCGCCAGCAGGCGGATCTGCTGCGACAGCAGCATGCCGTTGCCGAAGACGTCGCCGGACATGTCGCCGACGCCGACGACGCTGAAGGGCTCGGTCTGGATGTCGGCGCCGATCTCCCGGAAGTGGCGTTTCACGCATTCCCACGCGCCGCGCGCGGTGATGCCCATCTTCTTGTGGTCGTAGCCGGCCGCGCCGCCCGAGGCGAAGGCGTCGCCCAGCCAGAAGCCGTAGTCGATCGCCACCTGATTGGCGTAGTCGGAAAAGGTCGCGGTGCCCTTGTCGGCGGCGACCACCAGATAGGGGTCGTCGCCGTCGCGGCGGACGACGCTCTCGGGCGGGACGATCGATCCGTCGACGATGTTGTCGGTGACGTCCAGCAGGCCGGAGATGAAGCCGCGGTAGCAGGCCACGCCCTCGGCGATCTGGGCCTCCCGGTCGCCGCCCTGGGGCGGGCGCTTGGGCACGAAGCCGCCCTTGGAGCCGACCGGCACGATGACGGCGTTCTTGACCATCTGCGCCTTGACCAGGCCCAGCACCTCGGTGCGGAAGTCCTCGCGCCGGTCCGACCAGCGCAGGCCCCCGCGCGCCACCAGCCCGCCGCGCAGGTGCACGCCCTCGAAGCGCGGGCTGTAGACGAAGATCTCCCGGAACGGCCGCGGCAGGGGAAGGTCGTCCAGCGCCTGGCTGTCGAACTTCAGCGACACATAGGGGTTGCCGTCGACGTCCGTGCGCCGCTGGAAGAAGTTGGTTCTGAGCGTCGACTGCACGGCGTTGAGGAAGCGGCGCAGGATGCGGTCTTCGTCCAGGCTGGGCACCTTGTCCAGCAGCAGCTCGATGGATTCCCCGATGGTCTGCGCCGTCTCCTCCCGGTCGCCCGGCGAAGCCGGGTCCAGCAGACAGTAGAACAGTTCCACGATCAGGCTGGTGACGGCGCCATTGGTCGCCAGCGTGTCCTCCATGTAATCCTGGCTGAAGGCGATGCCAGCCTGGCGCAGGAACTTGCAGTAGGCGCGCAGCAGCACCACGTCGCGCGGCGCGATGCCTTCGGCGACGATCAGGCGGTTGAAGCCGTCATTCTCCATCTCGCCGGAGAAGATCTTGGCGAAGCCCTCCTCGAAGGCCGGCTTGAACTCGCCCAGCTTCGGCTCCGCGCCGTCGGTCGTGCTCATCTCGAAGTCGTGGATCCAGCAGAACGGATCGACGGGATCGCCGACCGGGTGGCTCTGCTCGGACAGCACCCACAGCCCCATGTGCTCCAGCATCGGCAGCACGTCCGAGAGCGCCAGCGCCTCGCCGCGCTGGAACAGCTTCAGGCGCAGCGTGCGGTCGTCGTCTTCCAGCAGCCGGTAGAGGTTGAGGCCCATCGCGTCCTGCGCCGTCTCCTCCATGTGCTGGATGTCGATGCAGGCCATCTCGGCGCTGAACACCTCGCGGTAGGCGGCGGAGAAGGCGTGGGCGTAGCGCCGGTGCAGCACATTGGCGCGCTCCTCGCCCCAGGCTTCGACCAGCGCATCCTTCAGCGCGTCGTCCCAGGACCGCGCGGCCTCGATCAGCCGCGCTTCCAGCGCCTCCCGGTCGACCTCGCTCGCGGTCGGGCCGCCGCCGACGATGACGTGCAGCCGGGCCAGCGCGGAATCGCCGATCTGGGTGTAGAAGGCGGAGATGCGCCCGCCGAGCTGCTCGGCCAGGATCTTCTCGAACTTGCGGCGGAGTTCGGAATCGTAGTTTTCCCGCGGCACGTAGACCAGGCAGGAGAAGAACCGTTCGAAACGGTCGCGGCGCAGGAACAGCTTGATCCGCGGTCGGTCCTGCAGCCCCAGAATGCCCATGGCGGTCTGGTAGAGCTCGTCTTCCGGGATCTGGAACAGCTCGTCGCGGGGGAAGGTGTCGAGCACGTTGGCCAGCGCCTTGCCCGCGTGACCGCGCGGGTCGTAGCCGGCGCGCTCCAGAACCCGCGCGGTCTTGCGCCTCAGATAGGGGATCTCCTTCGGCGTGCGGTTGTAGGCGGCGGAGGTGAACAGGCCGACGAAGCGGCGCTCGCCGACGATCTGGCCGTCGCCGTCGAAGCGCTTGATGCCGACATAGTCCAGGTGGACCGGGCGGTGGATGGTCGAGCGCTTGTTGGTCTTGGTGACAATGATCAGTTCCGGCCGCTGCAGGAACTCGCGCACCTCCGGCGACAGCGCGGGCTCGCCGCTGGCGCGCTCCATCACGCGCCGGGCGGGGTCGCGCAGCAGGCCGAGGCCGGAGCCCGGCACGATCTCCAGGCTCTCGGTCTCCCGGCTGGCCAGGTAGTCGTATTCGCGGTAGCCGAGAAAGGTGAAGTGGTCGTCGATCATCCACTCCAGCAGCGCCCGTCCTTCCTCGACGTCCTCGGCGTCCAGCGGCGGCGGGTTCTCGCGCAGATCCTCGACCATGATTTCGGCCTGCCGCAGCATCGGCCGCCAGTCCTCGACCGCCAGGCGCACATCGTCCAGCGTCTCGCCGAGCGCCTTCTCGATGGCCGCGAGATCCGCCGGGTCGGAATGGGTCGAGAACTCGATCTGGATCACCGATTCGGCGATCGCGCCCTCGGCGCCGCGGTCGACGCAGCCCTGCAGCCGGCCCTCGGCGTCGCGGACGACATGCACCACCGGATGGATCAGCTCGTGGATCTGGCCGTCGAACTGGCCCAGGGCGGAGACGATCGAATCGACCAGGAACGGCATGTTGTCGTTCACGGTCTCGATGATGGTGTGGGGCGAGGACCAGCCGTGCTCGTCCAGCTTCGGATTGTAGGCCCGGACCTTGCCGGAGCCGGGCTTGCGCTGGGCCGCGAATTTCCACAGCGACAGCAGCGCACCGTAGATATCCTCGGCGCTGCGCTCCTCCACCGCCTCGTGGATCGCGCGGTGAAGCACCTGCGCGGCGAAATCGGTGAGGGCCGCCGCCTCCTCGGCCGCCAGGCGATCGCGACAGCGTTCGGTGACGGCCTGCAGCAGTTCATCCTGCGCGTCGGTCCTGGCGTCCATGGCGTCCCTCCGCTCGCTGACTGGCGGCCGCGATTGTGGCACGGACCGCACAGGGGCGAAACATTGCAGCTTTCTTCGCCTCCGTGCCTGCAAAACCGGCAGGGACACACGTGATGGAGGTTGACCGATTGTCGCAGCGGGACAACACTCCCCGGCGAAGGCTTGCGCCATGTGGGGGAATGGGGGCGGTTCGATACCCGCTGCCGCCGGGTGCAATCCCTATGGAAATCAGGGCAGGACTCGAAGGAGGGGGGACGATCATGGCGTCCACGAACGACCAGCTACAGCAATTCATGGAAGGCCTGGAGAAACGCAATCCGGGCGAACCCGAATTCCACCAGGCGGTGATGGAGGTTGCGGCCACCATCATTCCGTTCCTGGAGAACAATCCGCGCTACAAGGAGATGATGATCCTGGAGCGCATGGCGGAGCCTGACCGGGTGATCAGCTTCCGCGTCTGCTGGGAGGATGACGAGGGCAACATCCGCGTCAACCGCGGCCACCGCGTGCAGATGAACAACGCGATCGGTCCCTACAAGGGCGGCATCCGCTTCCATCCGTCGGTGAACACCTCGGTGCTGAAGTTCCTCGCCTTCGAGCAGACCTTCAAGAACAGCCTCACCGGTCTGCCCATGGGCGCGGGCAAGGGCGGCGCGAACTTCAATCCGAAGGGCAAGTCGCTCAACGAGATCATGCGCTTCTGCCAGTCGTTCATGACCGAGCTCTACCGCCACATCGGCGCCAACATCGACGTGCCGGCCGGCGATATCGGCGTCGGCGCCCGCGAGATCGGCTACATGTTCGGCCAGTTCAAGCGCATCACCAATTCGTTCGAAGGCGTGCTGACCGGCAAGGGCCTGGAGTTCGGCGGCTCGCTGGTGCGCACCGAGGCGACGGGCTACGGCGCGGTCTACTTCCTGCAGAACATGCTCAAGGCGGCCGGCAAGGACGTCGAAGGCATGACCGCGGTGGTTTCCGGCTCGGGCAACGTGGCCGTGCACGCGGCCGAGAAGCTGATGCAGCTCGGCGCGCGGCCCGTCACGCTCTCCGACAGCCAGGGCTTCATCCATGATCCGGAAGGCTTCACCCAGGAGAAGCTGAACTGGGTCAAGGAGCACAAGGGCCACCGCCGCGGCCGCATCAGCGAGTATTGCGATGCCTTCACCGGCGCGACCTTCCACGAAGGCGCGCGTCCGTGGAGCGTGCCCTGCGACATCGCCATGCCCTGCGCCACGCAGAACGAGCTCAACGAGGAAGAGGCCAAGACGCTCATCAAGAACGGCGTCAAGGCGATCGCGGAAGGCGCCAACATGCCGACCTCGAACGAGGGCGTGGAGCGTTTCCTCGACGCCGGCGTGATCTTCGGCCCGGCCAAGGCGGCGAATGCCGGCGGCGTCGCGGTCTCGGGTCTGGAAATGAGCCAGAACTCGGCCCGCATCTCCTGGGGCATCGACCAGCTCCAGGAACAGCTCCGCCAGATCATGGAAGACATCCATGGCCGCTGCGCGCACTACGGCAAGGACTATGGCCGCGAGGGCATGACCGACTACGTGGCCGGCGCCAACATCGCCGGCTTCGCCAAGGTCGCCGACGGCATGCTGGCCTTCGGCGTGGTCTGACCGCAGCCGCAAGACACCGATCGGGTGCGCCCGGTCTTCCGCGAGGAAGGCCGGGCGTTTCCTTTTTCAGCGACGGCTGATCACCGCCCGCGCGCCAGACCTCTGAGATCGGAAGGCCGGGCGAGGCGGAGGATCCAGCCGAGGCCGAAATAGACCGCCACCGCGCCGGCCACCAGGATCGCCAGCGACAGCGCCCGCCAGAGCTCGCCGCCGGGCAGGCGGAGGTCCAGCGCGATGGCGCCGAACAGCAGCGCCGCCGCCATGATCAGCGCCGCGGCGAACATCTTCGGGAGCGCCCACAACAGCCGCCGGTCGGGTTTCAGCCAGCCGCGCCGCCAGGCGAAATAGGCCAGCAGCGCGGTGTTGAGCCAGGAGGCGATGGCGGTGGCCAGCGCCAGGCCGGCGTGCAGCATCGGCCCCATCAGGATCAGGTTCAGCACCACGTTCACGGCGACCGCGGCGACCGCGATCTTCACCGGCGTCGACGTGTCCTCGCGGGCGAAGAAGGCCGGGCCCAGCACCTTGACCATGACATAGGCCGGCAGGCCCCAGGCATAGGCCGCGAGCGCCCAGGCCGTGGCCGCGGTGTCGGCGGGGGTGAAGGCGCCGCGCTCGAACAGCGCGCCCACCAGCACCGACGGGATTACAAGGCAGGCGGCGGCGGCGGGAATCGAGAGCAGCAGGGCGAACTCGATGGCGCGGTTGAGGCTGAGCCGGGCGTCGTCCAGCTGTCCCGAAGCCGCCTGGCGCGAGAGCAGCGGCAGCAGCGCCGTACCCACGGCGACGCCGACCACCCCGATCGGCAACTGGCTGATGCGGTCGGCGTAGAACAGGTACGAGATCGAGCCCTCGGGCAGGGTCGAGGCGAGGATGATGTCGATCACCAGGTTGATCTGCACCACGCCCGCGCCCAGCGCCGCGGGCGCCATCAGGGCGACGACCCGCTTCACGCCCGGCGTCAGCCGGGGCCGGGGCAGCCGCAGCGCCAGGCCGGCCCGGTGCAGCGCGTGGAGCAGCCAGAGGAACTGCACTGCGCCGGCCACGAAGACGCCGATGGCGAGCGCGTGACCCGCCGTCGGCACGTGTTCCACCAGCAGAAGCAGCGCCGCGATCAGGCAGAGATTGAGCAGGATCGGCGTCGCGGCGGCGGCGGCGAAGCGGCCGGTGCTGTTCAGCACGCCCTGGAAGAGCGAGACCAGGCTGATGAACAGCAGATAGGGAAAGGTGATCCGGGTCAGCTCGACCGCCAGGCCGAAGGTCGCCGGATCGTCGGTGAAGCCGGGCGCCAGGGCGATCATGGCCACCGGCATCGCCATCTGCAGCGCAGCCACCAGCAGGAACAGCACCGTCAGCAGCACCGCCGCGGTGTCTTCGGCGAACAGCCGCGCCGCCTCCCGCCCCTTCCGCGCCAGCCGGCCCGAGAACAGCGGCACGAAGGCGGCGTTGAACGCGCCCTCGGCGAACAGGCGGCGGAAGAAGTTGGGCAGCTTGAAGGCGACGAAGAAGGCGTCGCCGATGGGGCCTGCGCCGACGATCGCGGCGATCAGGATGTCGCGTGCGAAGCCGGTGATGCGGCTGATCATGGTGAAGCCGCCCACCGTGGCGGCCGCGCGCATCAGCCGGCCTGATCCCGAATCTGCCATTGCGAAGTCTTAGATCGGGATCCGGGCGGAAGTAAGCCCTCTCGCGAGGAACGGGACGGTGGACGTGAAGAAGCCCGCGCCGGGGGGCCGGCACGGGCTTCTCCGTCGCGGGAGCCGCCGTGAGGGAAAGGAGGGAACGGAGCGGCCCCCGTGGTGCGGCAGACGCGCCGGCCGGGTCCCTGCGGACCCCGCCGCGCGCCGGTATCCGGCCTTGCGGGCCGACGCCTGCTTATTCGAAGGCGTCGTCGTCGGAGGTGATGTAGCCCGCGCCCGCGCCGAGCGCGCCACCCAGCAGGGCGCCTGTCGCGGCGCTGCCGCCGGTGATCGCGCCGAGCGCCGCGCCACCGGCCGCGCCCGCTGCGCCGCCGGAAAGGGTCCGCTGCTGGGTTTCGTTCATGCCTTCGCACGCGCCAAGACCCAGCATGAGGCCGATAACGCTGATGGCTCCAATCTTGCGGATCATCGGATTAGCTCCACTTTTCTGAACTTTCTTGGCTGGAACTCAGTGTACGACCGCGACCGGGGCCTCCAGCTTGGCATGGTCCAGTCTGGTCAACGCCCCACCTTCCATCGCGTACAGCACGCGGCGGACGAATGGGCTGCGTTTGAGGTGGCCACCATCCAGCAGGAGTGCAAGACGGTAGCCGTCGAATCGGCGGCTGCGCCGCTGGCGGCTGCGTTCGCGCCTGAGCGCCGCGCCGTCCCTGTAGGTGTTGATGCCGTGAATGACGTCAAGCATCGGGCTCAGCAGATCCCGGTAGTGGCTGCGCCGGGCGCCGCCCAGGGCCTGAACCGCCGACGGCGGCAGATTCGCCGGGCTGGCCAGCGAATCGGGAGCCAGCGCCATCAGATCGTGCGCCGTCCGCTCCCGGCCCCAGTCCGTCGCCGCCGCGGCGATGGCCAGCAGCAGCGAGGGCGGCACCACGTCGAAGCGGCGGTCGAGCTGCTCCAGGTCGCAGGCGTCATATTGGCGCATCGCCTGCTCCAGCATCAGCGGATCGCTCTCCGCGCGGATCATGCTGCGCTGCAGGCTCATGATCTCGTTGGCGCGCAGCACGATGGGCAGCATCAGCGTGATGAAGGTTTTCTGGCGCTCCGCCAGGCTGGCGATGTCGGCCATGTCGCGCGGCAGCCGCTCGACGAAGGTCCGGGGCACCATCTGGCGGCCATTGCCCGCCGCGTACGGGTCATAGGACAGCCGCCGCAGACACTGGCGCGTGTCCCTGGGTGCGAAGACGTCCCCGCCGATACCGGAGCGGGCGGTGGCGTATGCCTGTTGCTCGATGATGGTCTGGTACATTGCGGCCTCGAACTGACGGGCGGGAAATTCCGCTGCTTGCACCATCGAATATCGGGCAAGGCCGGTGGCGGGTCAGCGGCGAGGCTGTGGCAAAGCTGTGGCGGCCGGTCGCGTTACGTATCAGGGCCTTGCAGCGGGCAGGCGGAGCACGACGGCCAGGCCGCCCTCGTCGCCGGCTTCGGCATGGGCTGCGCCGCCCATCGCCTCCATGTTGCGGCGCACGATCCACAGACCCAGCCCGTCATGGCCGCCGTCGCCCGGCTCGCGGTGGCTGAAGCGGCGGTCGAATATCTGCTCCAGCTGACTGTCGGCGACGCCCGGGCCGGTGTCGGTGACGCGGATCTCGATCATGCCGGTCGATTCCTCGGTCATCAGCGAAAGCTCGACCCGCCCGCCGGCCGGGGTCAGATCCAGGGCGTTCTCGACCGGATTCTCGATCGCGGTGCGCAGCAGCTCCTCGTTGCCGAGCGCCATGACGCGCCCCGGCGAGCGGACCGTGACCTCGATGCCCCGGTCCTCGGCGATGGGCCGGTAGTCGTCGGCGACAGGGCGCAGCAGGCCGCCGGCGTCTACCGGGGTCAGGCGCGGCGCGACCAGGGCGGCGGCCGTCTCCTCGCTGCGCCGGATCACGGTGATCAGATGGTCCAGGCGCTCGATCGCCTTTTCGATCAGCTCGACCGAGCGCCGCCGCCGGGGATCCTCGGCCGCCATGGCCCGGAGCGGCTCCACGGCCTGGGCGATGACCCCCACGGGCGTCTTCAGGGCGTGGGCATTCTCCTCCGACAGCCTGAGCAGGCTTTCAGCCGAACGCCGGAGATGGCTGACCATCTGGTCGAAAGCCCGGGCGACGCCGTCCAGTTCCGGCACCCGGTTCTGGTCCAGGAAGCGCGTGCCGCCTTCGCCGCGGGCGGTGCGCCGCGCCGCGTCGGCGAAGCCGCGCAGGTCGCGGCGGAAACTCAGGAAGACCAGCAGCACAAGGCCGACCATGATCACGTAGATCACGCCGCTGGCGATCATCTCCGGCGATTGCCAGTAGGGTTGCGCGCCGTCGGGGCCGAAGCCGGCGAACTGCTCCCGGGTCAGGATCACGACCCAGCAGCCCTCGGGCTTCGCCAGCGGCACCACCGAGGCGATGATGCGGCGGTCGCCGGCGACCGTGTCATAGACCTGTCCCGCCGGACCGCCCGGCCCGCAGCCGGGACCGATATCGGCGACCGCGCCGGTGGCCAGCAGGCGCTCGCGCTCCTGTTCCAGGTCGGCGTCGGGCAGCGCCGGCGAGGCGCCGACGAAATAGAACGCCCGGTCCGCGTCATCGCTGGGACGGAACAGCACCCGAACCTCGTTGCGCGGCGTGTCGAAGCGGGCGAGGTGCTTGCCCAGTTCCGGCAGCTTGGCCGGGTCCAGCGCGGTCTCGACGCCGCGCGCGATCATGCGCCCCTGGGCGGCGACGGACTGGCGCAGCAGCGCGCTCTGCTCGGCGTCGGCGGCGCGGAGCTGCAGGTAGATGATGACCGGGGCGACGGCGAGAACCAGGGCGATGGCGGCGAGGCGCATCCACATGGAGCGCCAGATGCGGCCGCCCACGACCCTAGTCCCTTCGCCAGCGATAGCCGAATCCCGGATAGTTCTCGATCTCCTCGAAATCGGGGTCGATCGATTCGAACTTGCGCCGGATGCGCTTGATCATCGAGCGGACATTGGTGCGATAGCCGTCCTCGCCGGCGCCGGCGTGGAAGCCCTCGCCGCGCACCAGATCATAGATCTCGCGATAGCGGCAGTCGCGCCCCGCCCGGGACGCCAGATGGCTGACGATGGCGAACTCGGCGATGGTCAGGTCGACGCGCCGGCCGCGCCAGGCGGCGCGCGCGGATTCCGGATCCAGCGTCAGCTCGCCGATCCGCTGCGGCTGGTCCTCCGGCGCCGCCTCCTCCGCGCCGCCGCGGCGGCCGTCCACGATCAGGTCGATGCGCCGGCGCAGGATCGAGAAGCTGCGCGATTTCTCGATGAAGTCGACGGCGCCGCCGATCAGCGCCGCCTCCTCGTAGATCTGGTCGCTCAGCACCGTCAGGAAGATCACCGGGATGTCGCCGCCCCGGGCGCGGTACTGTTTCAGCACCTCGATGCCGTTCATCTTCGGCATCTTCCAGTCCAGAAGGATGAGCTGCGGCAGGGGCTCGCTCTCCAGGCCTTCGAGGGCCTCCGGGCCGTCGGGGAAGACGGCGACCTCGAAGCCGGCGTCGGCCAGGTTCTGCGCCACGGACTCACGAAACAGATCGTCGTCGTCGACGACGTAGATCAGCGCGTTCTCAGCCATCGGCCAGTCTCTTGCCCTCCACGCAGAACTTGTCGGGCGTCTCGCCGCCGCCCTCGTTGATGACGATCTCGTAGCTCAGCGCCTTGGTGCGGCCGCTGGCGACATCCTCGAACAGGAACAGGTCGATGGCGCAGCCGGTCAGATTATAGCGCCAGACGCTGGCCGGTGGCTCGTTGCGGATATGGTCGGGCTGGCCCATGGCGTCACGCAGTTCCGCTTCCGACATCCCGATCAGCTCCGGCGCCGGCCGGCGTTCACGGGGCTCGGCGGTGCCGCCGGCGGATGGGCGGGAGGCGGCGGGGGCACGCGCCAGGCCTTCGGGCCGGGGTGTGGGCGGCGGCGGCGAGGCCGCGTCCGGCGCGCCGGCGGCTTCCTCGCTGCCCGGGCGGGGCGGAATGACGCGCGTGTCCGGCGCGGGCGACGCCGTGGCGGCGCCCGAACCCGCCGGCGGCGCCTGCTGTGTGCAGGCGGCCAGCCACGCCGCCGCGATGACGGCCCCGCACAAGCCGGAAATCCGCATGTCTGCGCGAGCCCTCCGTTCCCCCTGGCGCGTACCGCACCGGGATCAGTCTACGGCCTGGACGTCCGCCCGCAAGGCCGCTCTTGGCATGAAGTGTCGGCGCCGGTTGAGCATTTCAAGCGATTAGGGTGGAATAACACCTTCGCGAATCAGCGCGATTGTTGACACTCTGCGGCGATCTGATCATTTTGCGCGCTTCCGAGGGATGAGCGGGACCGAAACCGAACCGATGATTGTGCAGGAACCGAGCTACCGCGGTGGACGCCGTGGCAAGCGGATTACGGTCGCCGCGTGCGCGCTCGCCGTGATTGGCGGCCTGGCCGGGCTGCTCTTCGGCATTCAGGATCCCGAAACCAAGGGCCGGGCGAACGCCGCCGTCGGACTCGGGGCCGGCGATTCGCCGCGCCTGCTGATGAGCCAGCGCGAACGCGACATCGACGCCTTCGTCGAACGGGTCTTTGCCCGCATGGTCGAGGACGGCGTCGCCGATCTGGACCGGCAGGCCGCCCTGACAGGCGAAGCGCTGGCGGGCCGGCGGATGGACACGGTGATTCGTCCCGGCGATACGCTGGCCAGGGCGCTGTCGTCGGCGGGCGCCGACAACGGCATCGTCCACCAGGCGGTGACGGCGCTGGGCAAGCTGACGGACCTCAGGCGTCTGAAGCCGGGCCAGGAACTGACCCTGATGTTCGATCACGCCACCGACAAGCTGACTGAGGTCCGCCTGCAGGAGAGCGTGGAGCGCGTGGTCTACGCCCGGGCGACGCCGGATGGCGGCTTCCTGGGCGAAGAGGAGCGGCTGACCTTCGAACGGCAGCTGGTCCGCGCCCGCGGCACGATCGAGGACTCGCTGTTCCTCGCCGGTCAGCGCGCGGGCGTGGAGCACGAGGTGCTGGCCGAACTGATCCGCATGTTCAGCTTCGATGTCGACTTCCAGCGCGGCATCCACCCGGGCGACGGTTTCGAACTGACCTACGAGCGCTTCGTCAACCGGGCCGGCGAGGTGATGAAGACCGGCAACATCCTGAAGGCGACGCTGGTCCGCAAGGGTTCGCCGCTGACCTATTTCCGCTACCAGCCGGAAGGCGAGCCGGGACCGGATTATTTCGACGCCCGCGGCCAGAGCGCGCGCAAGACCCTGATGCAGACGCCGATCGACGGCGCGCGCATCTCTTCGGGCTTCGGCAAGCGCCGCCATCCCATCCTGGGCTACACCAAGATGCACAAGGGCACGGACTTCGCCGCCCGCGCCGGCACGCCGATCATGGCCGCCGGCGACGGCACCATCGCCCGCATCGGCTGGAACGGCGGCTATGGCCGCTACATCCAGATCCGCCACAACGGCACCTACTCGACCGCCTATGCCCACATGAAGGGCTTCCGCAGCGGCCTGAAGAACGGCAGCCGCGTCAAGCAGGGCCAGATCATCGGCTATGTCGGCACCTCGGGCCGCTCGACGGGGCCGCACCTGCACTATGAAGTGCTGAAGAACGGCAGTCAGGTGAACCCGCGCTCGATCAAGCTGCCCACGGGCGTCAAGCTGGCCGGGGCGCGGCTGGACGCCTTCCAGGCCTTCCGGGCGGAGCTCGATGCGGAGATCGCCGCTTTGCCGTTCCTCGACCAGGAGGTCGCGGAGATGGACGCGGGCAGGGTCCGCACCGCCGCCGCGGCGGACTGAAGGCGGCCCGCCCGCACCGCCGCCGGCGGCGCGGGCGTCTACATCACATCTGAATCAGTGCCGCCGCATTCTCCGGACTGACCGGCTCGTCCGACAGCAGGGCGTCGGCGATGGCGTCCTCCGAGCGCGCGCCCTCCAGCGGATCCTGCGGCCGCAGCCGGTGATCGACGGCCATGCGCGCCAGAAGCAGGCGGCGGGCGTCGCCCTGCTCGGCGCCGATCCAGGCGCCTTCGGTCGCCATCAGCGTGGCCGCCGCGGCGTAGTAGAGGGCGTTCGACGCCTGCCGCATCAGTGGCTCGTCGCCGTCGCGGGCGACCCTGTCGGCGAAGGCCACGGCGCGGCCGACCAGGGCGTCGATCTCGCCGCGGAACTGCCCCGGCAGGGGCGTGGCGTTGTCCAGCTCCCGCTGCAGGGCCTGGCCCAGATCCTCGTGCGCGCCGGACTTCGCGATGGCGCGCGTGACCACGTCCAGGGCGTTGATGTTGGACGTGCCCTCCCACAGCACGCCCAGATGGGCGTCGCGCACCAGGCGCGGATTTACCCAGTCCTCAATGTAGCCGTTGCCGCCGCGCACCTCCATCGCACCGGTCGCGACCTGGATGTTGTCACGCGCCGAGCGGTATTTCAGCAGCGGCGTCAGGATGCGGGTGACCTGCGCCGCGCGCTGCTGGCCGGCCTCGCCGCGCGCCAGGTTGTCGGCGGCGAAAAGCGAGACCGACAGCGCCGCCTCGGTCGGCAGCATGAGCTTCATCAGCTGGCGGCGCAGCAGCGGCTTGTCGATGATCCGCCCGCCGAAGGCGCGGCGGCCGCGCGCGGCGACAAGCGCCTCGTTCAGGCAGCGCCGCATCATCGCGGCGGCGCGGACGCCGTGGCTGAGCCGCGACATGTTCACCTGATCCATCATCTGCTTCAGGCCGGGATTGGCGTGCGCGCCGATCTCGCCGACCGGGTAGGCCACCGCGCCCTCGAAGACGATCTCGCCCGAGGCCATGGAACGGGTGCCCAGCTTGTCCTTCAGGCGCACGGTCCGGTAGGCGTTGCGGCTGCCGTCGTCGAGATGCCGGGGCAGGACGAACAGCCCCAGGCCCTTCGTGCCTTCCGGCGCGCCCTCGGGCCGCGCCAGCAGCATGGCGACGTCGCCGTCGGCGCAGGAACAGAACCACTTGTCGCCCCAGAGCCGCCACTGGCCGTCCTCGAAGCGCGCGGTCAGCTCCACATTGCCGACGTCGGAGCCACCGGTGCGCTCGGTCATGAACTGCGCCCCCATCAGGATCTCGTCCATGTCCTGGCTCAGCATGCGCGGCAGGAAACGGCGCTTCAGCGCCTCGTCTCCGTGCCGTTCGATCAGCAGGGCGGAGGTCTCGGTCGCCGAGATCGGGCACATCAGACCGAACTCCGACTGCACGAACAGGTACTGGAAGGCGTATTTCGCCACCGGCGGAACCCTGTCCTTCCAGCCGAGCACGCCGGGCCGGCGCGACATGCAGTGGATACCGAACTCGGCGAGCGCGATGCGCTCCATCTCGCGATAGGCGGGATGGAACTCGATGAAATCCTCGTCGCGCCCGAACGCGTCGCGGGCGTGCAGCACTGGCTTGTGGCGGTCGGCGAGGCGCGAGAGTCCGTCCAGCCGGCCGCCGGCGATCTCGCCCAGGCGGCGGTAATGCGGCGTCATGTGCGCCAGCAGTTCGCCGTCCAGATAGAGCGGCAGCAGGCTGCGCAGTCCGGCGTCGATCTCGAAGAAGTTCAGCCCGTGGCAGTCGGGGGCGATCCAGTCCGATGCGCTCTTTGGCACCGGGCGGTCGATGGGGTCCATGCGGGTCATGTGCGGCCTCTCCTCCGGTTCTGGCGGCTGTCTCCTTGCTTCCAGCCTGGGCCGGCGGCATTGACGCGGCAAACGAGTTTCCGGAAAGTCATGATTGAGTAATACTCAATCGTCCGGACCCTGTAATGTCACGACTTCCCTCAAGTATGGCGCTTTCGGCCTTTGTCGCTGCGGCCCGAAGCTTGAGTTTTCAGCATGCCGCGGAGGCGCTGAACGTGACCCCCGGCGCGGTCAGCCGGCAGATCCGCGCGCTGGAGGAACAACTCGGCCGGACGCTGTTCGAACGCGGTCACCGGCAAGTGGCGCTGACGCCGGACGGGCGCGCCTATCTGGATGCGGTGCGCGGACCGCTGGAGGCGCTGGAGGCGGCGACCCGGCGCATGCGCCGGCGTCCGCAGCGGGACTCGGTCGCTGTGGTCGCCTACCCGACCTTCGCCATCCGCTGGTT
Source organism: Minwuia thermotolerans (assembly GCF_002924445.1). Classification (NCBI taxonomy): domain Bacteria; kingdom Pseudomonadati; phylum Pseudomonadota; class Alphaproteobacteria; order Minwuiales; family Minwuiaceae; genus Minwuia; species Minwuia thermotolerans. The sequence goes on along the minus strand of NZ_PIGG01000004.1, from coordinate 14,085 downwards.
CATTCCGCGTTGGGGACGCTTCTACAACCGGCATCCCGAGATCGACCTGCAGCTCACCACCTCGCTCGACCCGGCGGAGTTCCGCCGCGAGGCCTTCGACATCGCCATCCGCGTGGCCGGCCCCGGGGAAGTGGGTGAGGGACATGTGGCCGAGGAACTGCTGCCGGTGACGCTGTTTCCCGTGGCCGCGCCGGAGGTCGCGGCGGCCGTCGCGGAGCCCCCTGATCTGCGGAAGGTCACGCTGCTGCATGGCGCGCCGCGGCCCGAGGACTGGCCGCGCTGGCTCGCCGGCGCGGGCATCGGCAGCGTCGACGCGTCGGGCGGCTTGCGGTTCGAGAGCCTCAACCTGGCGATCCAGGCGGCGATCGAGGGGCTGGGAGCGGTCATCGCCATCGGCGCGCTGGTAGAGGAGGATATCCGCGCGGGCCGCCTTGTCCGCCTGCCGGGGCCGCCGCGGCGAGCGCGGCGCTCCATGCGGCTGGTCTCGCCGGCCGCCCGGGCGGAGGAGCCGCGGGTCAGGGCGGTGCGCGACTGGCTGCTGGAGGAGGCCCGCGGCGCGCGGCGTCCCTGAGCGGCGGAAGGGGACGGACCCGCCGGTCAGTCTTCCCTGACCAGCCCCTTCAGCATCGTCTCGGCTTCCTCGAAGCCCGGACCGTCGGCCGGGCCGGGCCGGGCGAGGGCGGCGACGGCGAGGAACCGTTCGCCCACCGGCCGCACGGCCAGACCGCCCCGCATGGGGTCGGTCCCGTCGGGTTCGGCGAGACAGATGTCGAGGCCGACGGAGCCGGCGCTGGCGCGCGGATGGACGCATTCCACGATCAGCCCGCGCTCCTCGGCGGCGCCCTGGACGATCTCCTCCACGGGCACGCCGGTCACCGACCCGGGGCGGTCCTGCATCATGCGGAACATGCCGCGGAACATGTCGAACTGGACCCGCGCCGACTGCCGGGCGGGCAGGGGCTCGCCGCCGCCCAGCAGCGTTCCGGCGAGACGCATGGCGAAGTCCCCGGGCTGGGCGCCGGCGCGGATGGCGTTGAGCGCGACGCAGTCGAGGAAGACCGCCCTGGGCTCGAAGCGCCGCTCCGTGCCGGCCATCATCCGGGGCCAGAGCGCCCAGCGCTCGAGCTCCTCGGCTTCGGCGCGGCAGAAGCCCGGTCCGGCGTCGATGGCGTAGCCCTGGCCCCCGAGCGCGAACGCGGCGCGCCGTTCCTGCGCCAGCGCCGGCGCGGCCAGTAGGGCGAGCAGGATGACGGTCGGGATGAGACGCATGGCCGGACCTCCAGGGCGCAACGGTGCTGCGGTTTCAGATGGGGTCCGCCTGGCCGGGGTAAAGATCAGCCGCCGCCGGCCGCGGCGAACGCGGCGTCATAGCGCCGGATCAGATCGGCCAGCCGGTCGAAGGCGGCGCGGCTGAACCAGACGCGTGAGCCGTCCTCGGGTTCCAGCGTGACCTGGTCGTCGGAGAGGATGACCGACAGGGCGCGCTCCTCGTCCTCGATACGGGCGAAGAGCTCCAGCATCAGCGCGTCCGCCATCTCAGCGCCGCGCCGCGAGATCGATCAGGTCGGCGCGCAGATTCCGCACTGCACGCGACGCGCGGCGTTCCTCGATCTCCGCCTCGATCGGGTCGGCGAGGGGGAAGAAGGCGTCGTCCAGGGCCTGCTCCACGGCGATGCGCAGTTCCTCGCGGCCATCGGCGTCCAGATCGGATGCGGCGACAGGCGGGGCCATGGCCTCCAGGATGGCCATGCGCTGGGCCGAGAGCCGCGCGCGCTCCTCCAGCAGGTCGGCAAGATCCATACTCCGCCTCCACGTGAGATGCAGGCGGTATTATCGGTAAAAATACACTTATGTCAAGCTTCAGCCGTCGAGGATGGCGACCGCGCGCGTCCAGCCGGCCGAGGCCGCCTTGATCTTCACCGGGAAGCAGCAGATCGTGAAGCCCTTCCCGGGCAGCGCCTCGAGGTTGTGCAGCTTCTCCAGGTGGCAGTAGCCGATGTCGCGCCCCGCCTTGTGGCCCTCCCAGATCACCGACGGGTCGTTCTCGGCGGCGTACTTCTCCGCCGTATAGACGAAGGGCGCGTCCCACGACCAGGCATCGGTACCGGTGACGCGCACGCCCCGCTCCAGCAGGTACATGGTCGCCTCGTAGCCCATGCCGCAGCCGGTCTCGACATAGCGGTCGGAGCCGTAGGCGCCGCCGGCGGCGGTATTGACCACGACGATATCGAGAGGCTGCAGTTTGTGGCCGATGCGTTCGAGCTCGGCCTCGACGTCGGCGGCGGTGACGACATAGCCGTCGCCGAAATGACGAAAGTCCAGCTTCACTCCGGGCTGCATGCACCAGTTCAGCGGCACCTCGTCGATGGTGATGGCGCGCTCGCCGCGGTTCATGGTCGAGGCGAAGTGATAGGGCGCGTCCAGGTGGGTGCCGTTGTGGGTGATCAGTTCCACCCGCTCCACCGCCCAGGCCTCGCCGTCGGGCAGGTCTTCCGGCTTCAGGCCGGGGAAGAAGGGCAGCATCTGGGCCAGCGACATCTGGTGGTCGACATAGGTGATCTTCGGCCCGAAGGGCTGCGGGTCGGAGACGACGTCGTTCTCCAGCGGCATGGAAATGTCGACGATCTGGCGGCCCATGGCGGTCCTCCCTTGTGTTGGTCTCTCCATCCTAGTTCTCTCCTATCCATCATGCATCGGCAGAGAAGCGGGAGCGGAACATGGCGAAACCGGGGGAGCGGAACCTGATCACCGACGTGCCGGGACTGACGGTGGGCAATGCCGGGGACGCCCGGGCGCTGACGGGCGTCACCGTGGTGCTGCCGGAGCGGCCGGCGGTGGCCGCGGCCGACGTGCGCGGCGGCGGCCCCGGCACGCGGGAGATCCAGGTCATGGACCCGGCGAACCTGGTCGACGTGGTCCACGCCATCTGCCTCTCGGGCGGTTCCGCCTTCGGCCTCGACGCTGCCGGCGGGGTCATGGCGCGGCTGGCCAGCCGTGGCGTCGGCTTCCCCGTGGCCGGCCACGTGGTCCCCATCGTGCCGGCGGCGATCCTGTTCGACCTGCCGCTCGGCGACAAGAACTGGGGGGAGGACCCCCCCTACCGCGAGCTGGGCAAGCAGGCGGTCGAGAACGCCGGCGCCGGTTTCGCGCTGGGCAATGCCGGCGCCGGCATGGGGGCCACCGCCGGGCCGCTGAAGGGCGGGCTGGGCAGCGCCTCGCTGGTCCTCGACGACGGGATCGCGGTGGGCGCGCTGGTCGCGGCCAACCCGACGGGCCACACGGTCATGGCCGACGGGCGGACCTTCTGGGCCTGGGCGCTGGAGCGCGACGGCGAGTTCGGCGGCAACCTCCCGCCCCAGCGCGGCGCAGCGGACGATCCGGGCGCGGTGACTTCGGCTGCGGGGGCGAACACCACCATCGCCGTGGTGGCGACCGACGCGAAGCTGAACCAGGGCCAGGCGCAGCGCATGGCGATCATGGCGCAGGACGGGCTGGCCCGCGCCATTCGCCCGGTGCACACGCCCTTCGACGGCGACACGGTCTTTGCGCTGTCGGTGGGCCAGCGCCCGGTCGCCGGGCCGGCGGATATCGCCCGCATCGGCCAGGCCGCCGCCGACTGCCTCGCCCGGGCCGTGGCCCGCGCCGTCTGGCTGGCCGAGGACGCCGGCGGCGTGCGCTGCTACCGCTCGACGCTGGGCTAGCCCGCCGCGCGGTCGAAGCCCTGCAGGCGCGCGGCGTCGGCGCGCACGGCCTCGGGGCCGCCCAGCAGCTGGCGGTTCAGCCCGATGCGCTTGAACCAGTAGTGCAGGCCCATCAGGTCGGTGAAGCCCATGCCGCCATGCACTTCGGTCGCGGTGCGGGCGACGAAGGTCCCGACCTCGGCCATGTGCGACTTGGCGAGCGCCGCCATCAGCGGAAATTCCCCGGGCTCGGCCGTATCGGCGTGGGCGGCGTACCAGATCAGCGAGCGGCAGGGCTCCAGCCGGGCCGCCATCTCCGCGCACATGTGCTTGACCGCCTGGAAGGAGCCGATCGTGCGGCCGAACTGCTCGCGCTCCTTCGCGTAGTCCACCGCCTTTTCGATCATCCGCTCCGCCGCGCCGAAACTGTCGGCGGCCAGCAGCACGCGGCCGGCGGCGATCATCCGCTGCACGGTCGCCGAGGCGTCGTTGCCGCCCGTGAGGGCTTCCGCCCGGACGCCGTCGAAGACCAGCTCGGCGACGGGGCGCGTGCGGTCGATGGTGGGCATGGGCCTGACCGCAAGCCCGGCCGCATCGCGGGCGACGAGATGCAGGCCGCGGTCCCGGTCGGCGGCGATGAAGTGGGTCGCTCTGTCGGGCTCCAGGGCGAAGAGCGCCTTGCCGGCAAGCCCGTCCGGCCCGGCGGTGACGCCGGCCTTCTCCCGCGCGCCGGCGGCTTCCGAGACTGCGATGCCGAACCGCGCCTCGCCCGACACCAGCTTCGGCAGCCACTCGGCCTGCTGCGCCTCGCTCCCGGCGTTCTGCAGCGCGATCGAGGCCAGCGCGGCCTGCGCCATGAACCCGGCGGGCGCGGTGTGACGGCCCAGTTGCTCCTGCACCAGCGCCGCCTCCAGCAGGCCGAGCCCGGCGCCGCCCTGGGCTTCGGGGACCATGATCCCGGCCAGGCCGAGCTCATTCAGGCCCGCGGCGATCTCCGCGCGCACCGAAGCGTCGCCGTCGGCGGCCAGCCGCACGCGCTCCAGCGCCGACGCCCCGTCCAGAAAGCGGCCCACGCTCTCCTGCAGCAGGCGCTGGTCTTCCGACAGTCCGAATTCCATTCCCGGCGTCCCCCCTTGTCTGCCCCCATGGACAGGAATACCCGGCGACAATAGCATCGCCTCAGACCGGGTCGACAGGAGGAGCGGAGCCATGGACACGCGCGCGGCGCTGGCGGTGGAGGCGGGCAAGCCTCTGGAGATCACGACGGTCCAGCTCGAAGGGCCGAAGGAAGGCGAGGTCCTGATCGAGGTCAAGGCGACCGGCATCTGCCACACCGACGAGTTCACGCTCTCCGGCGCCGACCCGGAAGGCCTGTTCCCGGCCATCCTGGGCCATGAGGGCGCGGGCGTGGTGGTCGATACCGGCCCCGGCGTGACGACGCTGAAGAAGGGCGATCACGTCATCCCGCTCTACACGCCCGAATGCCGCCAGTGCGAGTACTGCGTCTCGGGCAAGACCAATCTCTGCCAGGCGATCCGCACCACCCAGGGCCAGGGCCTGATGCCCGACGGCACCAGCCGCTTCTCGCTGAACGGGGAGCGGGTGTTCCACTACATGGGCACCTCGACCTTCGCCAACTTCACCGTGGTGCCGGAGATCGCGCTGGCGAAGATCCGCGAGGACGCGCCCTTCGAGAAGGTCTGCTACATCGGCTGCGGGGTGACCACCGGCATCGGCGCGGTGATCAACACGGCGAAGGTGGAGCCCGGCGCGAACTGCGCCGTCTTCGGCCTGGGCGGCATCGGCCTCAACGTCATCCAGGGCCTGCGCATGGTGGGCGCCGACCGCATCGTCGGCGTCGACCTGAACCCCGAGCGGGAGGCGATCGGCCGGCATTTCGGCATGACCCACTTCGTCAACCCGAACGAGGTCGGCCGCGACAAGGTCGTGGAAGCGGTCATCGACCTGACCAAGGGCGGCGCCGACTACAGCTTCGAATGCATCGGCAATGTGGAGGTCATGCGCCAGGCGCTGGAATGCTGCCACAAGGGCTGGGGCGAGAGCGTCATCATCGGCGTCGCCGGCGCGGGCCAGGAGATCGCGACGCGGCCCTTCCAGCTGGTCACCGGCCGGGTCTGGCGCGGCACGGCCTTCGGCGGCGCGAAGGGCCGCACCGACGTGCCGCGGATCGTCGACTGGTACATGGAAGGCAAGATCAACATCGACGACCTGATCACCCATGTCCTGCCCTTCGAGCAGATCAACGAGGGCTTCGACCTGATGCACGCCGGCGAATCCATCCGCACGGTGGTGACGTACTGAGGGACCCGCGCCGGCCCGCCCGGGTCTGCCCGAGGGCGTCACAATGTCTACGGTGCATCTGAACGACTCCTGCGCGCTGCGAAAGCGGCGGCGCGGGATCCATGCCTGGGTCTTTCCGGCGGCGTGGCGCCGGGCGGCAATGCGCAGGCATGGATCCCGGGCGGAGCCTGCCCCGGACCACGTTCCGGGGGCTACGCCGGCCCCAGGACGTGACTATCCCTTCAGCCGCGCGTCGAGCAGCGGCAGGCGGTCCTGGCCGAAATACATGTCGTCGCCGTCGACGAACATGGTGGGCGAGCCGAAGCCGCCGCGGTCGACCACTTCCTGGGTGTACTGTTTCAGCCGGTCCTTGATGCCCTGATCCCCGGTGCGGGCGACGATGGAATCCGCGTCGAGCCCCACGGTCTTCGCGCAGCCGGCGATGACCTCGTCCTGGCTGATGTCCAGGTCGCGGCCCCAGTAGGCGTCGCAGATTTCCAGCGCGAAGGGCTCCACCTGGCCGTCGTCCAGCGCGGCGATGCAGGCGCGCATGGGCTTCACCGCGTTGACCGGGAAGATCGTCGGCCAGTTGATGGCGACGCCGTGATAGCGCGCCCAGTCCATCAGGTCCTTGCGCATGTAGCGGTATTTCGGGTGTTCCGGGTTGGCCCGGTTCTCGTAGACCTGCTGGTTGACCTGGTTGAAGACCCCGCCGACCAGGATCGGCCGCCAGATCAGCTCCGCGCCCCGCGCGCGGGCGATATCGCCCACCTTCGCGATGCAGAGATAGGTCCAGGGTGACGAGCAGTCGAAATAGACCTCGAGTCGAGCCATGGCGATCCTCCCCCTTTTTCGCCGCGCATGTGCCGCTATTCTAGCGGCCTGTTCCAGGGGGAGGAAAGCGAACATGCATCCAGGCGTCCAGGCGGCGGAAAGGCCCGACAAGCCGGCCTTCATCATGGCCTCGACCGGCGAGGAAGTGACCTACGACATGCTGAACCGGCGCTCGAATCAGGGCGCGCACTTCTTCCGCTCCATCGGCCTGAACCATGGCGACGCCATCGCCATCTGCATGGAGAACAACCGCCACTTCCTGGAGATCTGCTGGGCCGCGCACCGCGCCGGGCTCTACTACGCCTGCACGTCGAGCTATCTGACCGCGCCGGAGGTGGCCTACATCGTCAACGACTGCGGCGCGCAGCTGTTCCTGTCGTCGGCCTACAAGGCGGACGTGGCGAAGGACGTGCCCGCGCTGACCCCGGCGGTGAAGACCTGCATGATGGTGGGCGAGCCGATCGAAGGGTTCCGGAGCTGGGACGAGGCCATCGCCGGCATGCCCGAGACGCCGATCGCCGACGAGTGGGAAGGCCACGACATGCTCTACTCGTCCGGCACGACGGGCCGGCCGAAGGGCATCAAGATCGACATGGAGGACCGCAAGCTGGGCGAGGTGCGCCCGTCCATGCAGGCGATCATGGCGCTCTACGGCGTCGGGCCGGAGACGACCTATCTCTCGCCGGCGCCGCTCTATCACGCCGCGCCGCTGCGCTACAACATGCTGATGACCCGCATCGGCGCGACCTCCATCATCATGGAGCGCTTCGATCCCGAACGCGCGCTGCAGCTCATCGAGAAGTACAAATGCACCCACAGCCAGTGGGTGCCGACCATGTTCGTGCGCTTCATGAAGCTGCCTGAGGCGGTGCGGGCGAAATACGACGTCTCCTCCATGAAGGTCGCCATCCACGCCGCCGCGCCCTGTCCCGTCGAGGTCAAGCAGGCGATGATGAAATGGTGGGGGCCGGTGATCTACGAATACTATGCCGGCACCGAGGGTTCGGGCTATGTCGCCGCCGACCCGCAGGAATGGCTGGCCCATCCGGGCACGGTCGGCCGCCCCATCGTCGGCGAGATCAGGATCGTCGATCAGGACAATCCCGAGATCGAACTGCCACAAGGCGAGATCGGCCAGATCTACTTCGCCAACGGCCCGGCCTTCAGCTATCACAACGATCCGAAGAAGACCGCCGAGAGCCGCAACGCGAAAGGCTGGTCGACGCTGGGCGACATCGGCTACCTGGACGAAGACGGCTTCCTCTACCTCACCGACCGCAAGGCCTTCATGATCATCTCCGGCGGGGTGAACATCTACCCCCAGGAGATCGAGGACCGGCTGATCCTGCACCCCGACGTCATGGACGCGGCCGTGGTCGGCGTGCCCGACCCGGAATTCGGCGAGGCGGTGAAGGGCGTGGTGCAGCTCAGGGAGCCGGGCCACGCCTCCGATGAGATGGCCGACAAGCTGATCCGGTGGTGCCGCCAGGAACTCAGCGCCATCAAGACGCCGAAATCCATCGACTTCATGGACGAACTGCCCCGGCACCCCAACGGCAAGCTCTACAAGCGCCTGCTCAAGGACCGCTACTGGGGCAACAAGGAAAGCCGCATCGTCTGAGAGGCGACCCGGGGATGGGGGGAAACGCTTAAGGCCCGGGCGGCGACAATCGGCGGATCGCCGTCCGTCTGAGGTTGCGCCCCCATGTTCGTGAAACCGTGCTCCGCGCCGCTGGTCCCCTTCGCCGCGCCGGCGGGACCGGGCCTGTGGCTCGTGGTCTTCCTCGACCCGCCGGAGCCGGGGCCGGACGATCCCCTGCCGAACCGCCTGCTGGCGCGGGCGCTGCGCCTGCTTCGTCCCGGCTTCCGCCACGTGCTGGCCATCTCTCCGGTCGTCGGCGCGGGCGATCCGGGGCGCGGCTGGCTGGTCTGCAATCCCGGCGCGCGGGCGCTGGGTCTCGGCGTCGCGCCGTCCCACGAGACGCTGAGAGTGCTGCGCCGCCTGGTGCGGCAGGGCCGCGCCCGCTGCGTCGCCGTCACGGCGCGGGAGCCGGCGCGCATGCAGCCGCGCGGGCTGTTCACCTGCGTGCAGGTCGTCGCCCATCTGATCGGGGTTCCCTGCCATCCCTTCGCCACGCCCCGCGGCCTGTGGCGGCGAATTGCGGCCATGCGCGCTTGAGAGGTGACGGCGGGCGTCCGCCGCACCATGATCCGGCCCCATGAGCGACGCCGCCCCACCTCTGCAGGGCCATTCCGCCGGGTCGCGCCGCGGCTGGGTGGTGACCGCGTGCTGTTTCCTGATGGCCATCTTCGGCTGGGGCACGGTGTTCTACGGCCACGGCCTCTACCTCTCGGCGCTGAAGGCCGAGCACGGCTGGAGCACGGCGCAGATCTCCGGCGCCATCACCTTCTTCTGGGTCGTCGGCACGCCGATGACGCTCACCGTCGGCGCGCTGATCGACCGTTTCGGCCCGCGGCTGGTGACCACCGCCGGGTCGGCGTTCGTGGGCGCCAGCGTCATCGGGCTGGGCCAGGTCAGCGAGCTCTGGCACGTCTATCTGTGTTTCGCGGTGATGGCTCTGGGCTACCCGGCGGTAGGCGCGCTGGGCATCAGCGCGACGCTCTCGGGCTGGTTCGAGCGCCGCCTGCCGGTCGCCATGTCCTTCGCGCTGACCGGCGCCAGCGTCGGCGCCATGGTGGTGGTGCCGCTGATGGCCAGGATGACCGCGTCGGACGGCTTCACCCACGCGGCGACCGTGATGGGCGGGCTGACCATCGCCATCGTCGTGCCGCTGACGCTGATCTTCATGACCCGCCCGGCCACGGCCCCGCCCGCCGCCGGCGGTATCACGGCGCTGGCCCATATCGGGGCGACGGCACGCAGCCGCCTGTTCTGGACCATCACGGCGGCGAGCTGCATCAGCCTGATGGCGCAGGTCGGCTTCCTGGCCCACCAGATACCGATCCTGGAGGAGCGGCTGACCCGGACCGACGCTGCGGACGCCGTCGCCGTGACCGCCGCCGCGGGGATCGTCGGCCGCTTCGGCGTCGGCTTCCTGGCCGAACGCTTCGACCTGCGCCTGGTCGCCGTCATCTCCTACGCACTGCAGGCGCTCGGCATCGCCATCCTGGCGCTGGCCGAGGGGCCGGTGGCGATCTACGCCGCCTGTGCCGTCTCCGGCTTCGTCGTCGGCTGCCTGGTGATCCTGCCGCCCTTGCTGGTCCGCCGCTGGTTCGGGCCGACGGGCTATGGCAAGAGCTACGGTCTGCTGGCGGTCTTCGCCTATTTCTTCGAGGGACTGGGGCCGGGCTCGGTGGGCCTGCTGCACGACGCGATGGGCGGCTACGGCGCCTCGCTCTGGTACATGGTGGCTCTGCTGGGCGTGGCGATCGTGGTGATCACCCGTCTCGGTCCGCCGCCGCCCGGCGCAGCCGGTCGTTGATCGCGCGGCCGAGCCCGGTTTCGGGTACCGGCATCACCGCCAGCGTCCGGCCGTCGTCGCCATCCAGTTCGTGCAGCATGCGGAACAGGTTCGCCGCCGCCTCGCCCAGGTCGCCCGAGGGGCTGAGATTGGGGCCGGGCGGCGCGTCCGCGCCGAAGCCCAGCAGGATCTCGCCGTCGCGCGCCTCCGCTGCATTCAGCCGGATGGGGCGCTTCGGCGCGTAGTGGCTGGCCAGCATGCCGGGGCTCCGGGGCGCCGCCGGATCGCTCTCCGGCAGGGCAAGCGGACCCGCCACTTCCTCGATCTCTTCCGCCGCCACGCCGCCTGGCCGGAGCAGCACGGCGCGGCCATCGAAAACGCCGACGACGGTGGATTCCAGGCCCACTGCGCAGGGCCCGCCGTTGAGGATGTACGCGACCTTCTCCCCCAGCCCCTCGGCGACGTGGCGCGCTTCGGTCGGGCTGAGCCGGCCGGAAGGATTGGCCGAGGGCGCGGCGACCGGCACGCTGGCGGCGCGGAGCAGGGCGCGGGCCAGCCCGTGGGCGGGCACGCGGACCGCCAGCGTCTCCAGCCCAGCCGAGCAGAGCAGCGAGACCGGGCAGTCCGGCCGCCGGGGCAGGACGAGGGTCAGCGCGCCGGGCCAGAACGCCTGCGCCAGCCGGCGCGCGAGATCGCCGAACTCCACCAGCGCTTCGGCGGCGGCCAGATCGGGGACGTGGACGATCAGCGGGTTGAAGCTCGGCCGGCCCTTGGCCTCGAAGATCGCGGCGACGGCGCGGTCGTCGGTGGCATCCGCGCCCAGGCCGTAGACGGTCTCGGTCGGGAACGCGACCAGCCGGCCCTCGCGCAGGGCGCGGGCGCAGGTCTCCAGATTCTCCGGCGTGGGCTCCAGCAGCATCGCCGCCATGTGCCGCCGCCGCGCCGCCGGGTCAAGCGCGGCGTCAGATGACGTCGTCGATGTGCTCCAGCGCCTCGGCGAACTTCGCCTCAGCCTCGGCCTGCAGCTTCGGCACGTGATAGCTGGGGAAGAGCGTGTTCGACGGGCTGTAGCCGCGCAGCAGCTGCCGCGCCACGGTGACCTTGTGGACCTCCGACGGCCCGTCGGCGAGCCCCATGTGGAAGCTCTGCAGCACCTGGTCGGCGAAGGGCATCTCCGACGAAATACCAAGCGAGCCGTGGATGTAGAGCGCCCGGGTGGCGATGTCGTGCAGCACCTTCGGCATCTCCGCCTTCACCGCGGCGATGTCCTTGCGGACCTGCATGTAATCCTTGTAGCGGTCGATCCGCCAGGCGGTGCGCAGCACGAACAGGCGGAACTGCTCCATCTGGATCCAGGCGTCGGCGATCTTCTCCTGCACCATCTGCTTGTCGCCCAGCTTCTCGCCCTTGGTCTCGCGGGAGACGGCGCGTTCGCACATCATGTCGAACAGCATCTTCACCCGGCCCAGCGTGCGCATGGCGTGGTGGATGCGCCCGCCGCCGAGGCGGACCTGAGCCACCTTGAAGGCCTCGCCGCGCCTGCCCAGCAGGTGGTCCTTCGGCACGCGGACGTCGGTGTAGCGGACATAGGCGTGGCTGCCTTCCTTCTCGGTGGCGAAGCCGACATTGCGGACGATCTCCACGCCCGGCGTGTCCTTCGGCACGATGAACATGGACATGCGGTCCACCGTGGGCCGGTCCGGGTCGGTCACGGCCATGACGATCAGGAAGCTGGCCCAGCGCGCGTTGGAGCTGAACCACTTCTCGCCGTTGATCACCCATTCGTCGCCCTGTAGTTCGGCCTTCGTGGTGAAGACGCCCGGGTCCGCGCCGCCCTGGGGCTCGGTCATGGAAAAGCAGGAGACGATCTCGTTGGCCAGCAGCGGCTCGAGAAAGGTCTTCTTCTGCGCCGGCGTGCCGAAATGGGCGAGGATCTCGGCATTGCCGGTGTCCGGCGCCTGGCAGCCGAAGACCACCGGGCCGAAGCGGGTGCGGCCCAGGATCTCGTTCATCAGCGCCAGTTTGACCTGGCCGAAACCCTGGCCGCCGAGTTCCGGTCCCAGGTGACAGGCCCACAGTCCGCGGTCCTTCACCTGCTGCTGCAGGGGCCGCACCAGCGCTATGTTCCGCGGGTTGGTGATGTCGTAGGGGCTGCCCAGCACGTGGTCCAGCGGCTCCACCTCGCGGCGGACGAAGTCGTCCATCCAGTCGAGCGCATCCTGAAACTCCGGATCGGTCTCGAAATCCCACGCCATGTCGCTTTCCTCCCCTGTCGCTGCGGCGCCGGCAGCCTAGCAAGTCCGCCGGGCAGGCGTCACCTGCGACGCGTGAATGGCCGAACCGCGGCGTTTGTTGAAAGGGCGCAATGGCATGCGCAGGTGTGTCGCGATGTCATCGGACCACGAAAAGAACAAGGAGCATCCCATGACTCATCGTCCGTTTCTCTTTCTCGCCTCGCTGGGCGCCGGCGCGATGCTCGCCGGCGCGGCGACGGCGCACAGCGGCCAGTGTGGCGGGTCCTATGAGATCCAGTCCGGCGACACGCTCTACGAGGTGACGCAGAAATGCCGCATCGGCCTCAGCCGCGTCATGGAGCTGAACCCGGCGATCGATCCGCGCGCCCTGTCCATCGGGCAGTCGGTCCGCCTCAAGGCCGAGGGCCATGTCCACAGCCAGGCCGGCCGCGATGAAGACGGTGGCGACGACGGCCGCCAGGCCCCGGACGGCGACAATCTCAATCCCGCTCCGGCCCCCGATGCGCGGGGCTCCTACCGCGTCGAGAGCGGCGACACCGCCTATGGCATCGCCCGGCGGCTCGGAATCTCGCTGATGGAACTGCTGAACGCCAATGAAGACATCAACCCCCTCGCCCTCGCGGCCGGGGAGGTGCTCGAAGTCCCGACCGGCGACCGCTCCGCCGGCTTTTCCATCGAACCGCACAGGGGTCCCGCGGGCGCCGATGTGGCCGTGCGCGCTCACAATCTCCGCCCCGATGACTGGGTGACCGTCGGCGTCGGTCCTGCGTCCTCGGAATGGGAGGCCCTCGACCAGGCCCGGACCTCGTCCACCGGCCGGCTGCGCACCTCCGTCGCGGTGCCTGACTGGGCCGATCCGGGCGACGTGCTGACCTTCGTCGTCGATACCGACCGCGGCGTGACCTTGAAGTCCGGCGACTTCCGCGTGGTCCGCGCCGAGGACGAGAACGAGCGCGACCGCATGACTCTGAGAGGCCGGGTGCGCGACGGCGTCGAGTGTCCGGTGCTGCGGACTCCCGATGGCGATGTCTGGTCGCTGACCGGCGCAGACGCGAACTTCACCGCCGGCGAATATGTCGAGGTGAAGGGCCGCCGCGCCGGCATGTCCTTCTGCCAGCAGGGCGTCGGGACCCTGGAGGTCACCGCAATCGACGAGATCGCGCCGCCGCGGGACGATGACGGCAACCGGGACGCCGGCCTGCTGGACCGCGCGTTCGTGACCGGCCCGTGGACCGCGAAGGGCAGCGACTGCTCCCGCCCCGACTTCGACGTCACCCGCTATCCCGGCGGCGGCCTGGCCGTGGAAACCAGCGTCGACGGGCGCGCGCGCACCGGCGATGTGGCGCTTTACGACGACGCATCCTTCGTCTTCGACCAGGGCGGCGGCCGCTTCGAGATCGAGAGCCGCGGCGAGGGCGAACTCGCCGTGATCCCGACCGAGCGCGACAACAGCCGCTTCGGCGGGCTCGACCTCGGCGCCGATGGCGTCGTCTTCGTCAAGTGCCCGGCCTAGGCTGAAAGACGTCTACACGCGGGACGCCAGCGCGCCGGTCCCCCACCCTGCCCTCCCCCCCCCCCCCTTGCCCAGGGGGG
>NZ_PIGG01000003.1 GCF_002924445.1 Minwuia thermotolerans | reverse complement strand
ACGTTCGCGGCCTGGCAGAGGCGCATGCCCTCCTGCCAGGTGGAATGGCCCCAGCCGACCTTGCTCTCGAATTCCTTGTCGGAATAGGTGCAGTCGTAGATGACGACGTCGGCGCCCTCGATCAGGGCGAGGATGTTCTCGTCGGGCTTGCCCGGCACATGCTCGGTGTCGGTGACGTAGCACATGGAGTTGCCCTGATAGTCGACGCGGTAGGCCGTGGCGCCGTCGGGGTGGTTGAGCGCCGTGGTGCGGATCGTGACATCGTTGTCGATGTTGAAGGTGTCGCCGGCGCTGAAGTCCTCGAAATCCATCTTCGCCTGCATGATCTCGATCGGCACGGGGAAGGTCGGCTGGGTCATCTGGCTGGCCAGCACCTCGCGGATGCCGGAGCCCTGGTCCGAAAGATGGCCGGCCATGATCGTGAAGTGCTGATCCTTCTTGAAGGCGGGCGAGAAGAAGGGAAAGCCGTTGATGTGGTCCCAGTGCGTGTGGCTGAGCATCATGTGGGCGTGGCGGACGTTCTTCTTCATCAGCCAGTGACCGAGGTTCCGGATGCCCGTGCCGGCGTCGAAGATGATACGGCGGCCGCCGCATGAAACCTCGATGCAGCTCGTGTTGCCGCCAAAGGAGACGTAACGCGGGCCAGGCGTCGCGATCGAACCGCGGACGCCCCAGAACTTTACCTTGAAACTCAAATCAGCCTTCCTTCACTGCCCGATACCCCGGCCACCCCGCCGTCAGGCTCCAGACACGATGTGTCACAATTCGATATCGGCTCAACACCACGAAGCCTCTTATTGTTCGTATTCCCATGACGCCTGTCACACTGAGCGCGGGTCACGCAAGTTCAGGGCCAGGATGTGGGCGTCCGGTACCCGTCACCCGGCGGCGCGGTCGGCGGGAAGCTGCATCCGGACGAGCTGGGCCCAGTAGGCGGCGCCCACGGGCAGGGTTTCGTCGTTGAAGTCGTAGTTCGGATTGTGCACCTCGCAGCCGCCCTGCTGCCCTTCACCGTTGCCGACGAAGACGTAGCAGCCCGGCCGCTCCCGCAGCATCCAGCCGAAGTCCTCCGCGCCCATCACCGGCGTCAGGCGGTCGTCGACATTGGCCTCGCCCACCAGTTCCCGGGCCGCGGCCATGGCGTGGCCGAACTCCTCGGGCGAGTTCACCGTTGGCGCGTAACGCCGGTCGTAGCGGAAGTCGGCGTGCATGCCGAAGCCCTCGGCCAGGCTGCGCGCCAGCGCGCCCATGCGCTCCTCGACCATGTCCTGGACGCCTGAGAACGGCGGTGCAAAAGTCGGCCACGGTAGCGGCGGGATAAGCTCGCTTCGGGCGGTGGACAATTCTCCTTGAATTTTGACGGTCGGCTCAAAGATCCAGGTTTCTGGGCTCGGTCATGTTCAAACGATTACCATTGCCAACGCCGCCAATGGCCAATGGGTACGATCGATCCAGCAATGGCTCGACGGTCTCGACGACGAATGGCGGGGGACTGGCCGAGATTGACCTGTTCCCCTTCGAGGCCGCGTTTATAAGTTGGCGCTGTTCAGGGTATGGTCCTCTTCCGACCGTTGATGATACTCCCGCGGGGTGAACCCATTGAGGCTCGAGTGCGTGCGGTGATGATTGTAGTCATTGCGCCAGGCGGTGATCAGATGGCGCGCATGCTGCAGGATCGAACCGGGCCGTCGAAGCCTGGTCGGCGGCCCGGATTGATAGATGTCATTCGTCAGGCAGCCGCGAATGCGTGCCATCGCAGAACGGTTGGCTGGCGCTCTGCTTGCAGCCGCAGAAGTAGACCTTTTTTGTGGCTTCGGCGGTGTACTTGACCGGTGCGATGCTTGAGCCCTTGTGGGCGCCGTCGCAGAATGGCTGTTTCGCGCTCTGGCCGCATGCGCACCAGAAGTAGTTCTTGCCTTCCTCAACCTCGATGGGGAAGGGGGCCCTTTGGGCAATGGTCGGTTCGGTCACGGCATTCCTCCTGGTCATTACCCTGGATGAAGTGGTGCCTGTGGCCTGGGAAGGAAGAGGGACGCTGGACGTGTCGTCTCCTGGTGAGCTGGCGTGGGTGTGCCCTGCCTCATTCGTCGTTCCAGGGCCGATGGCTCGCTATCCCCTGTTATCGAACCGCCGCATGTCCAGCGGGTTCGGGATGGTCTCCGTGACGGCGCTCAGGGTCGTTTCCTGCGGCCGCCCTCGTTTCCAGGTCAGGAACTGCGACAGGCTGTCGACCTGGTCGTCATGGCGCCCGTTCGGGAAGGCCAGGACCTCATGAAGGAAGTCATCGAGCCAGGGGGCGTTCTCCGGCAACAGCACCTCGCCGGCCTCGATGCGGGCAGATGCGGCTTCCATGCGGACCACCTTGTCCTCGCGGGGCGTGATGGCGATGGGGCGCGGGAAGTCGTCCGATCGCTCGCTTCGGAGGTCCTGGATCAGACTCAGGCCCAGACCTGCCTTCTCGACGAGCACGGTCGTGGCCGAGTGCCGCTTCCGGTGGGCGATCACCTTGCGCCGCAGCTCCGGGTACTCCAGCCGGCCGCGCCAGACGTCGAGAAGGTAACAGTCGCGGCCGTCGACCAGCCAGGTCGTGCAGACGGAGTAGTCGCTGGCCTCGCCGGCGGTGCCCGCGATATCCCAGCTCTGCACGACACGGCGCCGGCCGTCGGGCTCCGGGCCATGGGCATAGTGGCGGAACCAGCGACGGCGGACGAGATTGCCCTCAACGGGGACCGGCCGCTGCTGGTACTGGGCCGAGAAGGCGAGACTGCCCAGCTCGCCGCGCATGCGCTCGAGGGTCTCCCGGGGCTCCCGCTCGGGGTGGAGGAGGTCGCCCTCGCGCCGATAGTAGATGTCCCCCGGTTCGGGCCCGATGCGGATCTGCTGGTCCTGGATGGCGACGGCCGGCAGGTCGAGGTGGCGCCAGTCGCCGGCTTCGAGGACGTAGCCTGCGAGGTCTTCCTCGTGGAGGCGCTGCATCACCAGGATGACGGAGCCCCGCCGCTTGTCGTTCAGCCGGGTCGAGAGGGTCTCGGCGAACCAGCTGTTGACCTTGCGGCGGGCCACTTCCGACTGGGCATCGGAGGCCTTCATGGGATCGTCGATGATGATGATGTCGGCGCCCCGGCCCGTGAGCGTGCCGCCGACCGAGGTGGCGAGCCGCCCGCCGCCCTCCGTCGTCACGCACTCTTCCGCCGTGGATCGGGAGAGCTTCATGGCCGGGAAGAGGCGGCGGTACCAGTCGCTGTCGACCACCAGGCGGAACTGGCGGGCGAGTTCCTCCGAGAGATCGTTGCTGTAGCTGACGCAGATGAACCGCATTGACGGGTCATGACCCAGCGTCCAGGCCACGAACGCCACCGAGGTCGAGATCGACTTCAGCGACCGCGGCGGCTGGGTGATCACCAGCCGTCTGCCCCTGGGCTCGAGGCATTGCCGAAGCTCATAGGTGATCGCCTTGATGTGCCAGTTGGCCATGAACGGCGTTCCGGGCGAGATGGTCTGGAAGCACTTGTGGACGAACGCGGTCAGGTCCGTTCGGAGAAGCGCGTCGAGAATTTGGCGGTCACCCATTTTCGTCCTCCTGGCCGGACTTCTCCGGTTCCCCTTCGTCATCCTCTGTTGCTGCATTGCCCGGCGCCTGCGCCTGCCCGGAGGCCAGGTGCTGCTCGAGGATCGCCCGGTCCTCCTCGGGGAGCGCCTCGTCGCTGTCATGGGCCAGGGTCTCACCATTGTGTTGGGCTGCGAGAGCGAGCAGGCGATCGAGCGCCCGGACATCGCCGTTCAGGGCCTTTTCGCGCAACCGGTAGAGCGCTGCCTGCTGGGTCGTGAGCGTTCGCGCCTCGCCTTTTTCCTTCACCCGGACAACCGCGTTCAGGATCTCATGGAGATCCGTCCGGAAGTTCCGGTGGCCCTTCGGCCGTCCTTTCGGGTTGCCGGACCGGCCGGGCTTGAAGCGCGTGTGCGCGGGCGGGTGCCCGTAGCCGACCTTGTCTTCGTTCTCGCCATTGCCATCGCTCATTCGCCGGCCTCCTCTGCCTGGTCGGCCCGTCGCTCCTCCGCCAGTTCCTCGAAGGACCGCCCGGTCTCCGCGTGCGTGATCTCGGCGCGGAAGGCCTTTCGGCATCGCCGGATGGTGACGTCGACATAGGCGGGGTCGAGTTCCATCGCCGCGCACCGCCGGCCCGTGCGCTCCGCCGCCACGAGCGTCGTGCCCGCCCCGGCAAAGGGGTCGAGGACGAGGTCGCCGCGGTTCGAGCAGTCGAGGATGGCGTCGCCGACCAGCCCGACGGGCTTGACGGTGGGATGCATGGCAAGCGCCTCGTCGCGGCCGGCGCCAAAACTGTTGGCGCCGGCATAGTCCCAGACATTGGTCCTGTAGCGGCCATGGGCGCCGAGATCGACATTGTTGATGTGCGATGCCGTGCCCGCCTTGAAGACGGCGACCAGCTCGTGCTTCGAGCGGTAGAGCGTGCCCATGCCGCCATTGGCCTTGTTCCAGACGCAGAGGTTCTTGAGCTCGCGGTAGACGTCGCGCCCCGCGGTCAGCAGGGCGTGGATATGGCGCCAGTCCATGCAGACGAAGTGGATGGCGCCAGCGGCGCTGACCCGGGCCGCGTTGCCGAGGGTGGTCCGGAGGAAAGCCACGAAGTCGGCTTCCGCCATCTCGCCGCTCGCCATCGCGAACTCGCGGTGG
>NZ_PIGG01000002.1 GCF_002924445.1 Minwuia thermotolerans | reverse complement strand
GTCAGCCGTCCGCCGGCGTGCTGGCGGGCCACCTTGTCGGGGCCGCCCATGCCGCCGGTCATCTCCTCGCGGAGATGGAGTTCGTCGAGTTCCGGCGTCCAGTCCTTCGGCGCCGGCTTGTTGTCGGGGTTCGTCGTGTCAGGCATGTCCACCACGCAGCAGGTTTCCAGGAAGGGGACCGTTGGGGTCCACGGCGTCGGCATTGTCCTGCCGGATTACGGTGCCGTTGACAATCACCGCGTCGATGCCGTCGGCTTCCGAGATCAGCCGGTCTGCGCCGGCCGGAAAATCCCAGACACGCTGGACGGGTCCGCAGCCGACGGTCTCGGGATCGAAGATCACGATGTCCGCGGGCCGGCCCTCGGCCAGTGTGCCCCGGTCGGTGATGCCGAAGACCTCCGCCGGTCGGCTGGTCAGCATCCGCACGGCCTCCTCGATGGAGAAGACCTTCTTCTCCCGCACCCAGCGGCCGAGCAGATGCGTCGGCAGGCAGGCGTCGCAGAGCTGGCTGGCGTGCGCCCCGGCGTCGGAGAGGCCGATCACCGTGTTGCCGTCCTTCAACAGCGGCTCCACTTCGTCCTCGAAATGGTTCGCCACCGGCATGCGGAAGCGCGCCTCCAGATCGGTCGACAGGGAGATGTCGAGCATGAAATCCGTCGGATGCTTGCCGGCCTGGGCGGCGGCATCCGCCAGGGTCATCTCCGCCAGTTCGGGATGGCCCGGGACGTCGGCGATGATGGTCATGTCGAAGCTGCGCTGGAAGCCGGGACGGATATTGCCCGACAGCTTGTGGCGGAACGCGTCGCGGAAGTCCGCGTCGGCGTAGAGGCGCTTCTTCTCCTCGAAGCTGGCGCCGCGCACCGGCTTGAAGACCGAGACGGGCTCGAAGATGAAGGGCGCCTTCATCTGGATCTCGAACATCAGCGCCCGCGGCGTGACCTGGGGCACGATGTCGAGGCCCTGGTTCTTCAGCTCCCGGGTGCGCTCGAGATGCTCTTCCGCGGTGCCGTCGGCGAGTTGCGTACCCGCCAGCATGGCGGTCCAGGTCACGGGGCGGCCCGTCTGGCGCGCAATCCGCTCGAATTCCGGGATGAACAGCTCGCGGCCGATGGTGGCCTGCAGGATGCCCTTGTCCTTCTCGCCCAGCACGCCGGCCAGCGTCTCGATCTCCTGCATGGAGGCGAGGCGGCTCGGCACGGGCCGTCCGGCGTAGCCCGTATGGGTCACGGCCTTGGAGGTGGCGAAGCCGATGGCGCCGGCGTCCATCGCCTCCTCGACGAGGCGTTTCATTTCAGCCAGCTCGTCGGCGTTGGCCTCGCGCTCCGTCGCTTCCTCGCCCATGACGTAGAGCCGGAGCGGCGTGTGGCCGCAGAAGACGCTGATGTTGATCGCGGTGCCCAGCTTCTCCAGCGCGTCGAGATACTCCGGGAAGCTCTCGAAGCCCCAGTCGCCCAGGCCGCTCGTCAGTGCGGCCACACTCATGCCCTCGACGTTCTCCAGCGTGCGCATGATCAGGTCGCGGTGCTCGCGCCGCGTCGGCGCAACAGCGAAGCCGCAATTGCCCATCACGGCCGTGGTGACGCCGTGCCAGGGCGAGATCGACAGCATCCGGTCCCAGACGACCTGCGCGTCGTAATGGGTGTGGATGTCGACGAAGCCCGGCGCGACGACATGGCCCTTCGCGTCGATGGTGCGCTCGGCGTCCCCGTCCACCTTGCCCATGGCGACGATCCGGCCGTCCTTGACGCCGATATCGCCCTTCCAGCCCTTCGCGCCGGTGCCGTCGACGATGGTTCCGTTGGTGATCTTGAGATCGAGCATCTTCCGCCTCCTACTGGATCGGCAGGTCGTAGAGTTCCCGCACATTGTCGCGCAGGATGCGTTGCTTTTCGT
This sequence comes from Minwuia thermotolerans, assembly GCF_002924445.1. Taxonomy (NCBI): domain Bacteria; kingdom Pseudomonadati; phylum Pseudomonadota; class Alphaproteobacteria; order Minwuiales; family Minwuiaceae; genus Minwuia; species Minwuia thermotolerans. The sequence continues at coordinate 7,042 of NZ_PIGG01000002.1, read as the reverse complement.
GATCGGACAGATTGACGGTCTGCTCTGCCAGGATCTCCTGCGACCAGGGCCAGGTGGCGTCCGAATGGGGGAAATCGTTGGCCCACATCAGGCGGTCCACGTTCAGCAGATCCTTCATCTGGAAGGCCGACCAGTCGTCCTGAAACGTCAGGTAGATGTGCTCCAGGAAATACTCGGACGGCAGGCGCTGCAGCTCGTCGCACTTCATCCAGTAACGGTGGCGCTTGTAGGCGTGGTCGGCGCGGTACATCCAGTGGGGCGCCCAGCCGGCGTCGGCCTCGACGCAGACGATCTTCAGGTCCGGATGCCGGTCGAAGACGCCGCCGAAGATGAAGGTGCCCAGGATGTCCTGATTGCCGCGGATGATCGACTGGAAGGAGTTGATCCGCGGCCCCCGCGTGCGGCCGGCGGCGGCGTTGCTCGACGTCAGGATGTGGAACGACAGCGGCATCTTCAGGTCGACCGCGGCTTCGTAGAATGGATCGTAGATGGGGTCGTCATAGTCGGCGACCGCCGGCTCGCCCGGCATCATGATGCCGCGGAAGCCGCGCGCCTTCAGGTCCATCAGGTCGGCGATACCTTCGTCTACCGTGCGCATCGCGATCTGGGGCATGCCGAACAGCCGGCCGGGGGCGAAGTCGCAATACTCCTGCAGCCAGATGTTGTAGGCGTCGAAGCAGGCCTTCTTGTAGTCGAAGTCTGGATGATTGCAGAGCATCATGCCGACCGAAGGATAGATGATTTCGCCAAAGATTCCGTCGCGATCCTGGTCGGCCAGCCGCGCCTTGGGATCGTAGCCGCCCGGATGCAGGTCGCCGTAGTTCTGGGTGTTGAAGTTGAGATCCTTCGGATCCCGCCCCGCGGCGGCCACGAGCCCCATCGGGATCGGCTTGTCGAAGCCGGGAATGACGAAGACCTCGCCGAACTTCGGGTCCTTGACGATATGCGGCGCCTTCTCACGCCAGGCCTTGTCGATGCGCGCGGAATAGCAGTCCGGCGGCTCGGTGATGTGAGAATCGGCGGAAATCGGCGTGATGCTCATGGCGCAGTCCTCCCCTTGGAACGCGTACTCTTCTTTGGACGCATCCTAGCCGACATTCCCCAAGTGGCCTGCCGTTTGATGGAAAAATGGCCGGGCGAGGCCGTGCGGTCAAGCGTTTCTTCGCTCCGGACCGGGCGTGGCCTCTCGCAGACGTCCGGTTGTGAGTGCCTCAAGCCAAGCGGCGGGGGTGTTCCCGGCCTTTTGAGGGGTTTTCCAGCATGTCGGACGGACCTGTCGAGCCGGTCTCGTGGTGTTTGGGTCCGGATCGCTGTCACGCGCATGACGGCGGCGCTCGAAGTCGGTGAACGGCGGCGAGGATGGCGCGGGCGTGGCGCACGACGCGGGCCCCGATCTTTATCAGCTTGAGTTGCAGGCTGGTCAGGGACCAGTCCGCCATCTCCTCGGGCATTTCGATGCAGCGCAGGAGGGTGGCCAGGTTGTGGGCCAGCGCGTGCAGTTGCAGCCGGACCTTGTTGTCGGGGAGGCGCCTGCATGACAGCCGCGTCCAGTGGAAGGCGTGCTTGCCTTCCTTGACGTACTGCTCGGCGGTGCCGCGCCGGTTGTAGAACCGCACCACCCAATCTGGCTCGATGAAGCGGCCCACAACCTGCTCGTGCGCAGTCGCAAATGGTCGAGCCTGCGCGCCTTGGGCATGAACATTGCCAGGCGGCGTAGCATGGCGCGCGCCCGGGTCGCCGTCGCCCGCCAGCTCGCCGTCATCCTGCATCGCATGTGGCTCGATGCGACCGAGTTCCACTACGGCAAGGAACCGGTCGGAGCGGCTGCGTGACATCAAGCAGAAACCGGAGGAACAGGAAATATAAGCTTCGCCCGCAAGGGTGAGCCAGGATCGTCCGGGGGGACGATGGGCAAGGTGATCTCGTTGAGAGTCTCAAGCCTGCCGGGTCAACGCCTGCAAGGTCGTGAAACAGATTGAGACGCCTTGCTCTCCTGACCCCATCATGCGGCGGCCCCGCCAATGCGAGAATGGGCGCCGACAGCGAAGAGAAGCGTGTGACCCGCGGACGAACCGGAAAAAAGGAGCAGCTTGACCACAACGACCCCAATCAGAGAAGACTCTTAATGGCAGGATATGCGGGCACGGGCCTTGATCTCCCTCAAGCTGGCGCCGTTTCTGCACCCTGCGCGCCACCTCCCTGCTCTCCGCGCGCCTTTGTTCTGCCAGATGCTTGCGCGAGGGCCCCTTGCAGAAAGATATCGTGCGCTGATAATAAATAATGCTTATTACAGCAACCGAAGACGCGCGGAGCCCCGATGCACGATCCCGACCGAAGCCTCGGCTTCCTGGTGAACGACGTGGCGCGCCTGCTGCGGCGCAACTTCAACCGCCGAGCGCAGGAGCTCGAGCTGCCCCAGGCCCAATGGCAGGCGCTTGCCTACCTCTCGCGCCGGGAGGGCGTGAAACAGGTCGGCCTGGCCGAGAGCCTGGAAATCCATCCGATGACGCTGGCCCGCCTGGTCGACCGGCTGCAGGAAGCCGGCCTGGTGGTGCGCCGGCCCGATCCCGGCGACCGCCGGGCCTTCCGTCTCTATCTGACCGCCGCCGCCCGGCCGCTGCTCGATCGGATGTGGGAGCTTGCCGCCGCAACCCGGGAAGAGGCCATGGCCGGTCTGCCGGATGACAGGAGACAGGCGCTGATCGAGTCCCTGCGCCATGTGAAGCGAAACCTAGTCACGACCGAGGGCGGCGGTAGCGGCGACGAGCACCCGGGAAAAGCCATTTCGAATGCAGCAGGAAGCGTCTGAGCAGCCCCGGCCGCAGGGTCCGGACGAGAGATCCCCCGGCGCCCCCTCCGGGGACGATGCCGGACCGGGCCGGGACGCCCCCCGCCCCGCGCCCCGTCGCCGCTGGCTGCGGCGCTTCCTGCTGCTCCTCGGCCCGCTCGTCGTGGCGGCTTTCGGCGGTTACCTCTACGTTACGGGCGGCCGCTACGTCAGCACGGAGAACGCTTACGTCCAGGCCGACAAGGTGATGATCGCCGCGGAAGTCTCCGGCCTCATCGCCGAGGTCGCCGTGCGCGAGAACCAACGGGTCGCCGCGGGCGACGTCCTGTTCCGCATCGACGACCGGCCCTATCGGATCGCACTGGCCGAAGCGGAGGCGCGGCTCGCCAGTGTGCGCGGCGAGATCATGAGCCTGAAGGCGAGCTACCGCCAGAAGCAGGAGGAGCTGGCGCTCGCTCGGACCAACCTGGCGTTCGCCAACACGGAGTTCGAGCGGCAGTCCGGGCTGGTCGCGACCAACGCCGTCTCCCGCGCCAGGTTCGATTCCGCACGCCACGACCTCGACGTGGCGCGGCAGCAGATGCGGGTCACCGAGCAGGAGATGGCGCAGATCCGGGCACAGCTCGCTGGCGACCCGGACATCGCGGTGAAACGCCACCCCCGGTACCTCGCCGCGCAGGCGGTCGTCGACCGGGTCGCCCTCGATCTCGAACGCACCGTCGTCCGCGCGCCCTTCGCCGGCATAGCCAGCAATACCCCGCAGCCCGGTCTACAGGTGATCGGCAACGCCGCGTTCAGCAGCCCGGTGATGAGCCTGGTCGCGGACGCCGGCGTTTGGATCGAATCCAACTTCAAGGAGACCGACCTCACCCACGTCAGGCCCGGCCAGACGGTGGCGATCCACGTGGATACCTACCCCGACCACGAGTGGCACGGGACGGTGGAAAGCCTCAGCCAGGCGACCGGCGCGGAGTTCTCCGTCATCCCGCCCCAGAACGCCACCGGCAACTGGGTCAAGGTGGTGCAGCGCATCCCCATGCGCATCGCCGTCAAGACGAACGGCGATGACCCGGCGCTGCGAGCTGGCATGAGCACTACGGTCGAGATCGACACCGGACATCGCCGCCCCTTGCCCGGCTTCGTGCGGACGGCGCTGTCCTGGTTCGGCGTCTCGCGCACGGTCGCCGCCGAGGCGGAGGCGCCCCGATGACGACGGCGGCAGAGAGCACGCCGCTCGGGCGCGGCCTGATCACCGTCTCCATCATGCTGGCGACGATCATGCAGGCGCTGGACACCACCATCGCCAACGTGGCGCTGCCGCACATGCAGGGCAGCATGTCGGCGACGCAGGACCAGATCTCCTGGGTCCTGACCTCCTACATCGTGGCTGCTGCGATCATGACCCCGCCGACCGGCGTGCTGGCTGCACGCCTGGGGCGCAAGCGGCTGTTCGCGATCATGGTGACCGGTTTCACCATCGCCTCCATGCTGTGCGGCACGGCCACGTCGCTGGCGGAGATGGTGTTCTACCGCCTGCTGCAGGGCGCCTTCGGGGCCGGGCTCGTGCCGCTGTCGCAGGCCGTGCTGCTCGACACCTACCCGCGTGAGAAGCACGGCTCGGCGATGGCCATGTGGGGTGTCGGCGTCATGGTCGGGCCGATCCTTGGCCCCACGCTCGGCGGCTATCTGACCGAGGTCTACAACTGGCGCTGGGTGTTCTACATCAACCTGCCCTTCGGCATCCTGGCGCTCTTGGGCATTCTCGCCTTCGTGCCGGAAACGGCGCGCGACCGCCGCCGCTTCGATTTCTTCGGCTTCGCGCTCCTGAGCCTCGCCATCGGGGCCTTGCAGATGATGCTCGACCGGGGCGAGTCCCAGGACTGGTTCGCCTCCACCGAGATCGTGTCCGAGGCGGTGCTCGCGGGGCTCTTCCTCTACATGTTCCTGGTGCACATGTTCACGGCGCGCGAGCCCTTCCTCGAGCCGGGGCTGTTCAAGGACCGCAACCTCGCGGTGGGACTGTTCCTCATCTTCATGGTCGGCGTGGTCCTGCTCGCCACGCTCGCCCTGCTGCCGCCCTTCCTGCAGAACCTGATGGGCTTCCCGGTGCTGACCACCGGCTACGTGCTCGCGCCGCGCGGCGTCGGTACCATGATCGCCATGATCCTGGTGGGCCGTCTGATCGGCATGGTGGACACCCGTTTGCTGATCCTGCTCGGGATCGGCCTGACCGCGCTCTCCCTGTGGGAGATGTCCGCTTTCACCACCGAGGTGCCGGTCTCGACCATCGTCTGGACCGGCATCATCCAGGGGCTCGGCCTCGGCTTCATCTTCGTGCCGCTCAGCACCGTGACCTTCTCGACCCTCGCCCCACATTACCGCAACGAGGGCACGGCCATGTTCAGCCTGATGCGCAACATCGGCAGCAGCATCGGTATCTCGATCGTCTTCACGCTGCTCGCCCAGAACACGCAGGTCAACCATGCCGACATGGCCAACGTCATGACCCCGTTCCGTGCCATGCTGCAGTCGCCATTGCTGCCGCAGGTCTGGAACTGGCAGACGACGCCGGGGGTGGTGGCACTCAACGACGAGGTGACGCGGCAGGCGGCGACCATCGCCTATCTCAACGACTTCACCTTCATGATGTGGGTGACGCTGCTGTCCGCGCCGCTGCTGCTGCTGCTACGAAAGCCGCAGGCGCCCGCGTCCACGGGGCCGGCCGCGGCGGAGTGAGGATGAACGGGATCGGAGGCGGCACGGAATGTACCGACGGATAGTCCTGGCCTATGACGGCACCCGGGCCGGCCGTGAAGCGCTGCGGCAAGGCACGGATCTGGCAATCCTGTGCAAGGCACAGGTGTATCTCCTCGCCGTCGTCGCCCATGAGCTGGGTGTCGCGCTTGCTGAGGCGGCAGCACCTTCAGATTTGCCGGAGCGTGAATATCAGGAAGTGCGCCGCGTGCTGGCGGCGGGGGCGGAAGAACTGCGGCGCGCTGGCCTTGCCGTCGAGACGCGTCTTCGCACGGGCAACCCCGCCGAGGAGATCGGCCGAATGGCGCACGAGGTCGCCGCCGATCTGATCGTGGTCGGTCACCGCGAACAGAGCGCGCTGGCCCGGTGGTGGCACGGCTCCGTCGGCGCTTCGCTGCTCGCCCATGCGCCATGCAGCCTGCTGGTGGCCGTCTCGGACGCGGTGCCCGCACGATGATCAGAACAAGGTTAAAACCAGCAGCGTCGAAAGCTCCACGCGACAGCGGCGAAGAGCGGGCAAGAATGGTGCGGAGAAGGGTCGCCCGCCGCCGTGTCGCGGTTTTTCTGTCAACCGACTTCGGGAGTTGACCCCTCGGTGGAGTGGGCCCCTCGGGCCGGACACGATCAGGCGACATCTTTGACCGGCGGCCGGGCGTGCCGTGGCCCATGCCGTCGTCATTTGCAGGACACGGCCGGGCCGGGAACTGGAGCACTGCCGGGAGCGACGATAGCGCCCGCCAGTCGTTCCTCGACATAGGTGCGCAATGCCGCGCTGCGGGCGAGCTTCGCCGGCTGTGTAGGGCGGTGAGAAAGTAGACCATGTAGCGGCGGCGATTGGGCCTGCCGCGCCGGCGTAAAACCCGGCCAGTGGTAAGGCTGTTTTCCTTTTGGGAGAGCGGCCGGGAATGTTCGCCATGGAAGTCTACGCCGCCGTCCGGCATTTCGTATTCATCGAGGGCAACAGCCAGCGGGAAGCGGCTCGGATTTTCGGCCTGAGCCGCGAGACGATCTCGAAGATGTGCCGGTTCTCGCTGCCGCCGGGCTATACGCGGACAAAGCCGGTGGCGAAGCCGAAGCTGGGCCCGCTCATTCCGGTGATCGACGCGATCCTGGAGGCGGATCGGACGGCACCGGCCAAGCAGCGACATACGGCCAAGCGGATCTTCGAACGGCTTCGCGACGAGCACGGCTATGGCGGTGGCCTGACAGTGGTGAAGGACTATGTCCGGATTGCCCGCGGCCGCCTGCGAGAGACCTTTGTGCCGCTGTCGCATCCTGCGGGGCATGCGCAGGTCGACTTCGGCGAGGCGATCGGGGTGATCGGCGGCGTCAGGCAGAAGATCCACTTCTTCTGCATGGATGTTCCGCAATCGGATGCCCCGTTCGTGAAGGCCTATCCGCGGGAGACGACGGAGGCCTTCCTCGACGGCCATGTCTCGGCTTTCGACTTCTTCGGCCGCGTGCCGCTATCGATTCTGTATGACAACACCACGCTGGCCG
>NZ_PIGG01000001.1 GCF_002924445.1 Minwuia thermotolerans | reverse complement strand
CGGTCCCCACCGAAACATCCCCGGATTTTTTTCGAGGTGTGGACAATCAGGAGGTGAAACAGCGCCGGATCCGACTGCAAATTGCTGGCGATTGTCTCGAACCTGGCGAATCGGTGTGTCGAATCGCCATATCTTGTCCAAGCCGAGGCCGGTCGACGCTGGCGGGGTAGGGGGCCGGTCTGAACCCGCACTGTGCTCGACGTCGCATCACGCCTGCTGACGTCGGGGGACTCCACCGCCATCCCATCGGCACGGGCGCCGGGAGTCATCCTCGGCCAGGCGCACCAGACCGACGGTCAGGTCTGCAGCGAGGAAAGACTTCCACCGTCCGCCTCTCGGGGCCGTCCCGGTTCCGTCCCGGAAAACGTCAATTCCGTCCCGTATTCCTCGATCCCTGTCCCGGACAGCCCTGCCGCCGTCCCACTTCCGTCCCGCCATCGCGCGAAGCTGTCCCACTTCAGGCCCCTCCCGTCCCACATTCGTCCCGCTTCGGAGGTCGCCCGTCCCGGTTCCGACCACGTTTGTCCCGCATCCTGAAGCCCATCGGCATCAAACAGAGAACCCGGTGTCGACACCGTCGATTGCCGGGCGCCGGCCCCCGATGGCGCTCGCAGAGAGCCCCGGAATCCGCTCGTGCAGCGCCTTGCGCCCAAGGTCTGTCAAAGCCAGCGCCGCTCTGAAGCGCCCGTGCATGACCTGATCAATGGCGCTGGTCTGAAGCGTGCTGGAACCGGCGTTTGGGGGATTTCCCTGGGGAATACGCTGCTCCTGGCGGGCGGTTCCCTGCATTCGGTGTCGGATTCCCTGCAGATCGATTCCGGTTCCCTGTTCCGGGACTTGTATTCCCTGTTCCAAGTCACAGGGAAATCGCCCGAAAAGGAACCGGATTTCAGGGGGTTACGGCAACCGGAATCACCCCGCCGGGGCCGAAAAAGACGGAAATTCCCTGTTCTTCCCTGTAAACAGGGTAGCGATGCTCGAGAGCCGTACCGTGGAGACTGCCGACGCCACCACCCCGTCTCCCGCGAACCTATGTCCACACTGCGTCCCGGCGGAGACCCGCGGTTTGCCCGGCTTTGCGGGGCTCGCGGCGCTGAAGAGCGTCCCGGGAGACGCCAAAGGGGAGACGAATCCTGGCCGAATGCGGCCGCGTCTCTTTTGGCCGATTTCAGGGTCCCCACCATCATTTGCGGAGCAGAGCCGACCTCTCAGGCCTCAAAGCCGAGGGCGTGGCGCTGTGCCTTCCAGTCGAGCGGCAACTCGCTTGTCCGCTTGAGCTTCTTGGCCGTCAGCCCAACCGGCTGCCTTCCGTCGAGTATGGCCTCGACGATGTCCGGCGCCAGGTAGGCGAGGTTCAGGGTTCGACCGATGTCGCTGCGGTCGACCCGTTCACATCGAGCCAGTTCCTGCAGCGAGCCGACCTCGCCCTCGGCCAGCATCCGGTCCCACCGATGCGCGTCCGTGATGAGGCGGATGAGGTTAGCGTCGGGTTCGCCGATCTGCAGTTCCCCGCTGGCGAGGATAATGCGGCTACCGTTGGCGCGGCGTGAAATCTTCACCGGCAGTTCCACGGCCAGAATGGCATCTTCATCTTTGTCACCTGCCGACATGTCGTGGCCGACATTCATGTCCCCAACGCCGATGGCAGACGGCCGGAGGTGAACCACGATGCAGCTATCTCTGAGGTCGATCCGGTTGAGCAGGGCGTCGAGCATTCGACGCCGGGGGGTGCCTTCGTCGCCGGCAAGGGTGTTGGCGACGTCACTGGCTGCATCGAGCAGTCCGGTGATTGCCGCATCTTCGCCGCGCCCATCGGTCATCAGGTCGATCACCCGCAGGGGGTCGCGCAGCAGCGCCACGATCTGGTCGACGACGAGCTTGTCCAGGGTGGGGGCGGGGAGCCGCCAGCCGCTGCTGCTGGCGGCCTTGCGCGTCACGAGATGTTTCGAGGTGTAGTAAGAATAGCGCCGGCCCCGCTTTTGGGCCTGGGTGGCATAGAGCGGCTCGCCGGCCTCATCGAACAGCCGGCCCTTGAGCAGATGAGATGGTGACGGGGTGTTGACCTGGGCCCGGCGACGCTTCGCACGGCCGTCGAGCTTCTGCTGGACCGCCTCCCACGTGGCGACGTCGATGATCGGTTCGTGCTCACCCTCGTAGGTCTGGCCGCGATGCTTCACGCGTCCGATGTAGATCGGATTGCGCAGCAGCCAGTAGAGATGGCCCCGGCTGAAGTGGATGCCACCTGTCCTGCGGCCCGAGCGGCTGGTCCGGGTGGCAGAGAGGAGGCCTTCCCGGTCGCAGGCGGCCTTCACCTCCCGGACAGAGCCCAACTCGCGATAGAGCCCGAAGATGCGCCGGACCGTTGCCGCGCCGTCCGGGTCGACCACCAGCTTGCGGTCCTCGACCCGGTAGCCGATAGGCACGGCCCCGCCCATCCACATGCCCTTCTTCTTCGACGCGGCGATCTTGTCGCGGATGCGCTCGGCAGTGACCTCCCGCTCGAACTGGGCGAAGGAGAGCAGGACGTTCAGCGTCAGACGTCCCATGGAGGTGGTGGTGTTGAACTGCTGGGTGACCGAGACGAAGGAGACACCCTGGTCCTCGAACAGTTCCACGATCCTGGCGAAGTCGGCGAGCGACCGGGTCAGCCGGTCGACCTTGTAGACCACCACCGTGTCGATGCGGCCGGCCCGAATGTCGTCCAGCAATGCTGCCAGTGCCGGTCGCTCCATCGAACCGCCGGAGAAGCCGCCGTCATCGTAGTGGACGGGCAGTTCCATCCAGCCTTCGTGCTGCTGGCTACGGATGTAGGCGGCACAGGCCTCGCGCTGGGCGTCCAGCGAGTTGAAGGCCTGTTCCAGTCCTTCCTCGCTGGACTTTCGGGTGTAGATGGCGCAGCGGACAGAGCGGCTGCCTCCGACGGTGCGTGACGGGTCGCCCCTG